>CAYLJC010000036.1:0-12719 GCA_964383345.1 uncultured Akkermansia sp.
GAATTTCGGATTCGCTGGCGGTGGTGGATCTCTGAGTCCCGCGTGCTTCACTCGTCCGGGCGAAGGATCTCAATGCGGCATCGGGTGATGCCCCGCCCGACAAAATCGAGTTTTTTCGCCGCCCCGATGGAGACGTCGAGGACTCTGCCCCTGGTGTGGGGACCGCGATCATTGATGCGCAGGACGACGGATTTGTCGTTCGCGAGATTGGTCACCTTGATCCTCGTTCCGAACGGCAGGGTTTTGTGTGCGGCGGTGTCGTCCGAATCCGAGAACCGCTCTCCGCTGGCGGTGCGCGTGCCGCCGTTGGTCTTGACGCTGTACCAGGAGACCATCCCGCTGAAAGCCTCTCCGGTCTTTTTATATCCGGGGTGGGTGCCGTCGTCGATACGTTTCACCGAGACCGAGGGAGGCGGCGTTCCGGCGGGTCCTCCCAAGGTGGCGAAGTCGCAACCGGTGAGAAAAACGGCCGAAATGCCTCCCCAGAGAAGATTTCGGTTTCCGGATGTCAGTCTGGCCATCATGGTGGTTACAATACTTCCTTTCCCCCGCGTCGCCACCCGCAACGCCGTCGCGATGGAGAGAGGCTGCTAGTCCGCGGTTTCCCGATGTCGCAAGAGATGTCGCATCCCGAAGCCGAGGGGGATCGCCGAAACGAACATGCAGAGAATCGCGATCCAACGGATGACGCGCGAGGTGGTAAGAAGATCGCCGAGAAAATCGCCCTGAAAATTTTCGAGACTTCCATAAGCGATGACCCGGGTGGGTCCGAGAGGATCGGACGCCGTGCCGGGTTCCATCCAAATCACCACCGGATCCCCCTGACGCAGGAGATGCTGGTGTCGGGCGGGGCCGTCCACGGGCCATGCGTAGGCCTGGCGGGGGGATGTGATCCCACGAATCGTGAGAACCGTGCCATCGGTGAGGCGCAGCCCGAATCGCGGAGGAAACTGATGGACGCGCCGCCGGACCGCTCCGGGAACACGATCGGTGTAGCGCGCGAGGACATCGCTGCCGTCCTCCGTTTCCTCGTGGCGGCGATCCCCGTCTCCGATGACGCCGGTCACAAAAATCCCGGGCGGACTCTTGTCCTCCGCAGCGGGCCGGATTCGGGCGAGATCCGCCGCCGTATGCACGACCGGGGAATCCGGCAGGGCCTGGCTATCGACCGCTTCTCGCCACCACACCACCGCGACGAAGAACATGGTGATGGAGAGGACCACGGTCATTCCGGCGGCTTGGACCGCCTGTTGTTTTCCTCGCGTCCGCGGGATCACGACCTGAATGACGAGCCAGGAGAGCGCGCAGAGAAGATAAAAGGTGAGCCCGTTGTCGAGGGAATTCACGAAGGAGAGGAGATGGACCGAAGTGGAGGTCAGGAGCACTCCGACGAGGACGACGACCACGCCGGTGGCGATGAAAAGCGGTTTCCAAACCTGGTCGCGACAGGCCCACAGGAAGATCAGACCGCACCCCGTGATGCCGGTGGCGACCCACCAGCGCGCCGCATCGGTGGCGACGGGGGAGGTGAGGTAAAAGAGCGTTCCCACCCCGGCGGCGATTCCCAGCGTGGGAAAAAGCCTGTCCCCCCGTTTCAGCGAAAAGATCACCCAGAGGATCGCGAGAATCGTCAGCACGATGAAAAACAAGGCATGGAGACTCCCGGGACTCAGCTCGCGAACGAAGGGAGTGAATGAGAGGAGTTTCATGGAGGCAACCGGATCCGCGTTTTTTGGGGCCGGAGGGAACAGAAAGGTTATCCGCTTTTCCGTGGAATTTTCCACTGCAATTCCGCGGGCGAGAGACCTCCGCCCGGCCCCTCGTGGGAGCCGACACGCCCCGCCGACACGATGCGAAATCAGGGTGAGGCCGCCGGGGGTTGCGGAGCGGGGGACGCTGGGTCTGCGGGTGCTTGGTCTGCGGGCGCTTCCGAGAAAAGAGTCACGTTGAGGGCGGCCCCGTCCCCGGCGAGATATTCCTCCCAGTGCAGATGCTCGTCGCCATTCGTGTCCATGAGCCGGAATCCTTCGACGAAGGAGGCGGATTCCAGGATCGAAACCACGGCCTCCGCCTCCGTGATTTCCCCGTCCCCGTCGCGGTCGAGGCGATGAAAAATCTCCGCGGTATCCGGTGCGGACGGCTTGGCGGCCTGCCATTCGCCGAGCGAGATCCGCTGGTTGCTGTCGAGATCGAACTCGGCGAGACCTTCCCGGTGTTTGAACTTCGCCATTTCCTGCTGCGAAACCCTGCCGTCCCCGTCGAGATCGGCGAGGGCGAAGGTGGCCTGATCCATCACCCCGGGTTCTTCCGGCTCGGGTTCGATGGTCCGGCAGGAAGAAAACAAGACGGACAGGATCGCTCCTCCGAGGAGGGAAACGCGACCTTTGGCCAAAGAAACAGTTGCTGGCATATCGATTCCGCAGAGGAGAGGGGGAACAGGCGGGGAAAGGTCAAACCTTGTCCAGGACCCTCCAACTTCCCCCATCTGGTCCCGTAATTCAAGTCCCGGGCCTCGCGGGCTTTCGCCGCAACCGCTCCGCCGAGGGAGAAAAACCCCTTCGTGTCTCCGCCGACCTCAGCCGCGTGCGCCGCTCAGATAAAGGGCTGCGTCAGGATCGCGGGGAGAGGAAAAAACCCGCTCGGCGGGGCCGTGTTCGACGAGGGCGCCAGAGCCGCCGCACATCCAGAAAACCGCCGCCTGGTCGGCGATGCGGCGGGCCTGGGCGAGGTTGTGGGTCACGATGACGACGGTGACCTTGCCTTTCAGCGAATGGATGAGGTCTTCGACCACTCCCGAGGCGATGGGGTCGAGGGCGCTGCAGGGTTCGTCAAAGAGGATCACCTCGGGTTCGAGGGCGAGAGCACGGGCGATGCAGAGGCGCTGCTGCTGACCGCCGGAGAGGGCGATGGCGCTCTTGTGGAGGCGGTCGGAGATTTCCTCCCACAGCCCGACTTCGCGGAGGACGCTCTCCATGCGATCAGGGATGTCGCGTTTTTTCCAACCGTGCTCGAGCAGGGGGATCTCGAAATTTCTCCGGATCGACTGGGGAAAAGGATTGGGGCGCTGGAAGACGATGCCGACGCGACGCCGCAGATCGAGGATGTCGGCTTTGGGATGGGTCACCTCGGTGCCGTCGCAGAGGTGGACGGACCCGGTGACACGGCAGCCGGGAATGAGGTCGGTGAGCCGGTTGAGGCTGTGAAGAAAGGAACTTTTGCCGCAGCCCGAGGGACCGACGAGGGCGGTGATTTCTCCCTGGGGCATGTTCAGGTGGATCCCCCGCACGGCGGAAAAATCGCCGTAATGAACCGAGAGATCGGTCACGCAGAGGTTCGACGTGCCGCAGCAGCCGCGTCCTGTTTTCGGGTTCGTTTCAGGGGGGGAGGAAGTTCCGCAACAGTTCATGAGAAAGAGGAGCGACGACGCAGCCAGTGCTCGGAGAGAGCCACGGCGGCGGTGTTGACGATGAGGATGAGGGCGAGGAGAACGAGGGCGCTGGACGAGGCCATGGGAGCGCCGTTCGCGACATTGAGGGCGAGATCGTAGATGTGGACCGAGAGGGCGCGGCCGGAGTCGTAAAAGGATTCGGGCATTCTCGTGGAATAGCCGCTCGTGAAGATGAGGGCGGCCGTTTCGGAGAGGGCGCGTCCGATTCCCAGGGTGATCCCCACGACGATGCCCGGCAGCGCGGCGGGCAGGAGGATTTTTACAACGGCGGTGGTCCGGGTGAGACCGAGGGCGGCGGCGGCGGGACGCAGATCGGCGGGAAGGGATTCGAGCGCTGTCAGGGTGGTGCGCACGAGAATGGGCAGGATCATGCAGGCGAGGGTGAGGCCACCGGAAAGAATCGAGAAGCCCAGTCCCAGAATCTGTCCGAAAAAGACCATTCCGAAGAGTCCGAAGACGATGGAGGGAACACTGGCGAGGAGATCCACGCTGCCGGTGACAAGACGGGCGACGGTGCTGCCGCGTCGCACGAATTCCGAGAGCCAGAGGGCGCAACCGGTGCCGAGGGGAATGACGAGGGCAAGGCAGCAGAACAGAATCCAGATCGTCGAGACAAAGAGGGGACCGATGCCGCCGGCGCGTCCGGCGTCCTTCACTTCACCGGTGAGAAATTCCCAGGTCAGCAGTGGCAAACCGAGCCGAATCAGATCCCAGATGAGCCAGGAAAAAAGCACCACGCTGAGCAGGGCGGCCAGTCCGCCGGCACTGCGCAGGGCGCGGTCGAACCAGATTGCGGCCGTTCTTCGCGAGGTTTTTGTGAGGGATGTCGGCATGAGGGCGAGGGTTTCAGGCGCCACCGGTTCCGGGGTCGTGCTCATTTTTCCGGAACGAGAGCCAGCCGACAAACAGGGCGGTGAAAAGAACGAGGACGAGGGCGGCGCAAAAGAGCAGGGCCTTGTGCGAGGCGGTGGCGTAGCCCATTTCCAGGGCGATGGTGGAGGTCACCGGACGAATCGGGTCCACCAGGCTGGCGGGGATTTGGGGAATGTTTCCGCAGACCAAGACCACCGCCATGGTTTCCCCGATGGCGCGGGCCAACGAGAGGAGGACGCCGGTGGTGATGCCTCCCCGCGCCGCCGGAAGGGCGACCGACCAGATCGTGCGGGCGCGACCGAGGCCGAGTCCGGCGGCCGCCTGCATCTGCGCGGCGGGGACGGACTGGAGAGCGGCCTGGCTGGTGAGGGCGATGAGCGGGAGAATCATGAGGGCGAGGACGATGCCACCGGCGAGCAGGCTCTGCCCGGAGGTCTCGGGGGCGAGGCGCACGATGAGGGGGACGACCACCATCAAACCCCAGAATCCGAACACCACGGCGGGCACCCCGATGAGCAGTTCCATCATGCGCCGGTTCCAGCGTTCCAGGAACGCGGGGGCGTAAAAGCGGTGGAAAATCGCCGTCGCCAGCCCCACAGGCAGGGCGAGGGCGACCGCGAGCAGGGTGACAAGGGACGAGCCGACCAGCATCGTGACCACACCGAACTGCGGATCGCGCTGCGATCCCGGCTGCCATTTGGCGTCGGTGAAGAAAGAGCCGAGACGTCCCGACTCGATCGCCGGCCAGGCTCCGGAGAAAAGGTGCCACACGATCAGCAGCACCATTCCCCCCGAGACCAGCGCGAGGAGACCGAGGACTCCCTCGGCGACCCGATCAACGCACCGGGACAAAGAAGTGTTTCTCGACGATGTCATTGATCTCTGTCGACGTCAGGTAATCGAGGAAAGCCTTGGCGACAGGGGATGTCTCCGCGTCGGTGACGAGGTTGAGAGGACGGGTGATGGGAAAGGAGCCGTCGCGCACGGACTCCAGGGTGGGCACGATGCCCTCGGTGATGACCAGCTTGATCGGCGTGCCCGTTTTTTCCTCCGCCGAAGCGGTCCCGATGGAGACATATCCTATCGTATTGGGATTGCTGACCACGGAATTGATGACATGCAGATTTTCCCCCACGACGACATCGGCTTTGACGTCGGCATTGTCGAGCCCGAGGAAGTGAAGGAAAATCTCCAGGGTGGAGCGTCCCTCGGCCTTGTTTGCCACGACGATGGTGGCGTCGTTGCCTCCGAATTCCTTCCAGTTGGTGATTTTTTTGGTGTAAATGTCAATGAGCTGTTGTTTGTCCAACTGCTTGACCGGGTTGTCCTTGTGCAGGACAACACAAACGCCGTCGGCGGCGAGAAGATGAGCGGTGAGCGTTTCCTTCTCCTCTTCTTTGAGAACGCGGGAGACCATGCCGAGATCCGCCACTCCGGTGGTGGCGTCACCGATGCCTCGCGACGAACCTCCCGTCTGCACCTCGATACGGACGCCGGGGTTCAACTCCTCGTAGCGTTTCGCCGCATCCGCGACGACCGGGGCGATTGTGCTCGATCCGGTGGCGGTGATCGTATCGCCGGCGTCCCTCTTTCCGCAGGCGGTGGCGAGCAAGCCGAGGCCGAGCACGAGCACCGCCCTCGCCATCACTCCGGATCCAACCCGAAGGAAAGGCGGCAGCACCCCAGATCGACGATCCCCTCCCGTGAGGAATCCAATCCGGGGAGAAGACGATAAAGCACCGCCTTGCCGTCCCGCGTCGACTCCACGATGCCTGCGTCGCGCAGGTTGCGGAGATGATGAGAGAGCAGGCTCTGTTCGATTCCCAGAGCGGATTGAATCTCCCCGACATGCGACGGCCCCTTCATTAAATGCCTCACCACGGCCAGCCGGGTCTCGTCGGCGAGGGCTTTCAGGCGACCGGCACAGGCGGCTTCGTTCGGAGAAAGATCGGTTTCCGACGTTTTCATTACAGGGCGGGACAAGGTTTTGGAATTGGCGAAATTTCATATGAGTGGCCGCAAGTATGAATATCTATTCATTCGTGTCAACCGCCATTCGCCCTGCATACATGATGCCGCAACGCCCGCCGGGGTGCAAGTGAGATCCCGTCCCTCTCCGGGGCCAGAGGGTTTCCGCGGGAAAAAATCCGCTAAGAATCGTGTCTGAGAAAACGTCTTGAGAGTTTGTCCCATACATTGCATTCTGCTATTGCCGACCATGAATCGAAAACGCCTCGTCTTTGCCGCTCTTTTCGCCCTGATCCCCTCGGGCCTGGCCCTCTCCGCCAACGCTCAGCGCGCCAACATGTCGGCCCGCGAGGCGATCGGTCTGGTCTCGACCCAGTTCGGTCCGCAAGCCGTGCAGTGGCTCGCGGAAATGCGAGCCCAGGGGGGCATCCCGCAGCCCTCGGACTGGCAGCTCCTCGCCTACGACGAACGGGCGCCGCGCCTGCTCTATCGCTTCTGGGCCGGGGGCGGACGCGCCGGTGACGGCGGGGCCGACGACACCCGCTACCCCGGCGATGTCCCGGTGGGATTTTTCAACGCCAACCAGATCGGGGTGGACAGTGTCGCCGCCTTCACCATTGCCGAAGGGGAGGCCCGCAAGGCGCACATGGCCTTCGACAGCTGTGACTATCTTCTTCGCGTGCGCGAGTTCTCGACCGTGCCGATCTGGCGCCTCGAGTTGCTCGACGCTTCGCGCCGCCTCGTTGGCAAACTCTACATCTCGGCCAACAACGGCGAAGTCCTGCGCACCGTCTGGGTCTATCGCGATCAGCGGGCGCGAACCGACGGACTTCCGCTCATCATCGATTCCCTCGCGCCGACCCGGCAGGTCGTGGATCAGAATCTCTCCGGCACCGGCTATCCCGGAGGCAATCCGGTTCCCGGTCTTGGTGGCGCGGGGGCGGCTCCTCCTTCGCAGGTTCCCGGCGGCATGACGGGGATTCACTCGGTTCCGCTGCCTCCGGCACCGGGCATGTCCGTCGCGGGCACTCCGGGAGTTCCGGGTTCTCCCGCTCCGGGCGGAGTGCCTCCCTACGCCCCGGTCGATCCCTCGGGCCGGGTCTCGCCCGACGGGATTCCCGCTCCGCCCCCGCTTTCCATGCCTCCGTCCGCCCCTCAGGCACCCGCCGCACCACCGGCGGCGGCCCCTCCCGCACCGGCACCGGTTCCGCCCGCTCCGCCCGCCGCAAGCAAACCCGAGCCGACAAAACCGCCGGTTCCGGCAGGTTCGGGTGGCGGCAACTCGGAGCGCATCCCTCCGCCGCCGATTCCGCGCTGAGCAGCGAACAATCGGGTGCGGGGCGCTACGCCCTCCGTTTTGCCAGTCGCGAGAGCGCTTCGACGGTCCAGACGACGGGATAGGTTTTTTCAAAATACCAGAGACGGGCGAAATAAAATCCGATGGGGGACGGCTCGAAAATCGTTCCGTTTTTCGTCGCCTCACGAAGCCAGCGTTCTCCCCGGGCAAGGGCCGTGTCGGTGGCGGTGCAGTCGGCGGGGGCCCCGGCGAGGGCGCTCATGGCGAGGGCGGTTTCTTCTATCGTCGAAGGCGTCCGGTCGCGCAGGGCACCCCAACCGCCGTCCGCGTTTTGCTGGTTCCGCAACCAGGCGAGGCCGGGGGCGGCGAGGTCGTCGCGTCCCGCCCCAAGAAACGCGAGGACCACTTTGGCGGTGCCGTAGCTGGGATTTTCCTCATCGACGAAGCGGTGCTGATTGCCGAACCAAAGGGGACTCCAGGAGCCGTCGGGGCGGCGCTGTTTTTCCAGAAAGTCTTCCGCCTTTTCCACCCCGAGATCAATGCGCTCCCGCAGGGTTGCGGGCAGGTCGGGACGCCAGACATGCCAGGCGCGCAGGGTGTGGGCGGTGAGATCGGGGGAGGAGCGGTCGAAGGGGAGCGCGCCCCAGCCCCGGCAAAAGGTGGGGATGCCGCCATCGCGATTCTGGAGATCGAGAAGCCAGGACACGCCGACGGCGGCGGCGGCAAGAACGTCGGCCCGCTCCCGCGCCGGATCGAGCGCGGAGAGGGCGAGGAGCGCGCCGGGAGTGTCGTCGGCATCGGGCACACCGCCGCTGAGATCGGTCCAGGCCCAGCCGCCCGGCGGCGATGCGGTGAAGGGATGGACGTCGCGATACTGCTGCCGCAGGAGCCAGTTGAGGACTTTCTCCTGTCCGTCGAAGAGGGTGGGATGGTCCCCTTCACCCTCTTGCTCCGTCGCCCCGGGCGGGTCTATGGCGAGGGCTTTGACCGCGAGGGTCGTCGCCCAGGTGGCGAGGTTGGTGTCGATGGGCCAACTGCCGTCCGGTCGCACCGTGCGGAGCAGAAATTCGACGCCTTTTTTCACGACGGGATGGTTTGTTTCCCCGGCGGCGACGAGGGCCATGGTGACGAAGCCGGTCAGGGGCGCGGCTTCGAGAAATCCTCCGGAAGCGGGCTGGATCGAGGTGAGGAGGGCGGAAAGGCGGGGCCAGAAAACGGACGGTTTCCGGAGAGGAGTTCCCGGACCGCCGCCCTGGCGGGAACGGGCGTATCCGATCGCGATGAGGGCGGGCAGGGCGTAGCTCACGACGGGAAGCCGCAGGGTCGCAAACCAGCTTCGCGGGAAAACGGCGAGTCGGAAGGGCAGCGGCAGCACGAGCTTCCACCCTTTGGGCCCGAGGCTGCCGCAGATCGCGCAGAGCATGAGGATGGGCACGGAAAAGGTGCGGTCTTTTCCGTAGCGGGCCTTGACCGTTTCGGCGATGAGGCGCGGGTCGAGCGAGCCGACGTACTCGCGGATCCAGCTTTCCGCCGCCTTCACCGCCGTTTCGTCCCTGCCGTCGCCTCCGCCGAATCGGGTCAGGGCGGACCAGCAGAGCAAGGTGGTGGAGATGTTGGAAAAACTTTTGGTGGTATCGCCCCAGCCGCCGTCGGGATTCCGGTGGGCGACGAGCCATTCGCAGGCGCGGGCCACGGTGGCGCGGTGGGTCGTGGGGTCCACGGTGCCGAGGGCCACGATGGAGGTCGCGGTGGAAAGCGCGGAGGTGGAGAGTTCGCCCTCCCAGTGGCCGGAGGCGTTTCTCTCCGCGAGGAGGGTCTTGCGGGCGTTTGCGAGCGTTTCGTGGAGGGGGGTGGTCATGCCGGGACGGGGCGCTCAGAGGGCGAGATGGCCGAGGGCGAGGAGTCCGTAGTAGGTGTATTCGATGTCGAGTTCGTCGTCGTCCCAGGTGCCGTGGAACCCGCCCGCCGCCGTCCAGAGGGAATCGACAAAATCGAGGAGCGGCTCTTTCTTTTCCCCGAAGTCGGTTTGCAGGCCGTCGAGGGCGTGGAGCGCCACCGCGGTGGAGAGGAGATCCGGCACGGGAGCCTGGGGAAAGGGGAGGAATCCGCCGGCGGGATGGAGCGAGTTCAGAATCCACGAGGGCGTTTCCGGAGGGATGGGAAGTCGCAGGTTGCGGCACAGGGTCACGGCGGCGGCGGTGGCGGGAATGTTGGGAATGGGCAGCGCGACGTCGTTGGCCCAGGCACCGCCGGGCGTTTTCAGGGAATCGAGGCAGCGGGCGACACCCTCGGGGTCGGGCAGGGCGAGTCCGTGGTCGGCGTAGGCACCGTAGGCGAGGAAACAGGCGTAGGCCGAACCGGTGGTGTCGTCGTCGGACTGGTTGTAGCCGCCGTCGGAGGTGCGGTAGGTTTCGATGCGTTTGTGGAGAGGGATCATCGCCGTCGGGGAAGGCCGGACGGTGAGAGCCGAGGCGCAACGCGAGAGGCAGCAAAGATGGACAAAATCGAGTTCGTCGAGGGAGCGCATCCGATTTTCGAGAAAGGCGCTCAGGGAATCCTCGGGCAAGGGAACCTGCAGGGCGGTGAGGACGTCGATCGCGAAGCTGGTGTAGTAGAGGTCGGATTCCCCGTCGCGATCGCGGAATCCGCCGTCGTCGTTTTGCTGGGAACGGACAAAATTTTCGACGAGGTCGGAGGCTTCCTCTCCCAGGACGGTGCGGGCGAGCCGCGCCACTTGCAGCATTTCGAGGCGGAGCGACATGGGCTATTCGCGGGTCGTGATCTTGTTGTCGAGATCCCGGGTCAGGGTGTCGGCGAAGGCGTTGATCGCGATCTCGGTGAGGGCACGGTGTCGTGAGGCATTCTCCACCTCTCCGAGCAGCGTCACGATCCCTTTCTGATAGGCGACGCCGGGGGACTTCACTTCCTGAAAATAAGGCACGAGGAGTTCATCGGCGAGGCGGTTTCCCCAGCCCACGGGGTAACGGTTGGGTTCCACTTTCAGGTCGTTGATGATTTCCGCGTCGGGGAAGGTCTTCCGGACCGTGTCGACGATGCGGTTGACCTGGATGCGGCTTTTCAACGCGCCGGAGAGGGTGATGGTGTCGTCCGTTTTCCACATTTTGAAAATGGGTTCCTCCATCGGACGGGGTTCCGCAGGGGTGGAATCGGGTGCGGGAGTTTCGGTCTCCGGTGCGGGGGCGGGCGCGGGCGTCCCGGCCATCGGTGCGGGGGCGGAGGCCGGGGCAAGGGGGGCGACGGGTGCCCTTTCCTCTTCCGCCACGGAGCGCAGCGACGGTTTCTCGCAGCCCGTGAGGATACCGCAGAGGAGCGGCAGGAGAAAAAAACGCCGTTTGAAATGTCGGTTCATCGTTCCTTAGTAAGCGGGAGCGGAAAGAATGAGCGCGGCGACGCCCGGAGTCCAGCAGGACTTCGACGTTTTCACGCAAGGCTCCGCCGGATTTTCACGATACCATGGACAAGTGCTACGATTTTCTCGTCATCGGCGGCGGCAGCGCGGGCTACGCGGCCGCCCGCACCGCCCACGATCTCGGACTCGACACCGCGGTGGTCGATGGGGCGGAAGAGCTCGGGGGGCTCTGCATCCTGCGCGGTTGCATGCCCTCGAAGTCCCTCATCGAATCCTCCAATCGCTTCCGCGCGATGCGTCGGGCTTCCGAGTTCGGGTTGCGTGCGGAAGGGCTCTCGGTCGAACCCGGCGAAATCATCGCCCGCAAACGCCGCCTCATCGGAGAATTCGCCGAGTACCGCCAGGGCCAACTCGCCGACGGACGTTTCGATCTCATCCGCGGCACCGCCGTCTTCACCGGTCCCCACAGTGTCGCGGTGACTCCGCGTGGGGGCGGGACCGACGAAACGATCGAATTCAAGTCCGCCCTGATCGCGACCGGTTCCTCGGTGAGCCGCGTTCCCATCGCCGGACTGGAGGAAACGGGCTATTGGACGAGTGATGAAGTCCTCGACACGGAAGACCTGCCCGACAGCATCATCGTCCTCGGCGGCGGGGCCATCGCCCTGGAAATGGCCTGTTACCTGGAGGGACTCGGAAAAGAGGTCACCGTGATCCAGCGGAGCGATCAGGTTTTGTCAGGATCGGACCCCGACATCGCCGCCGCCCTCGAGGCCGCCCTCTCGGACCGGGACAACATGAGCCTCCACACTGGTACCACAATCCGGGAAGTGCGACGCGACGAGAGTGGCCGCAAGACGGTGATTTTCTCCCACGAAGGTGAGGAGAAATCCGTCAGTGCCACCGAAATCCTTTACGCGCTGGGGCGATCCCCCAACACTGCGGGTCTCGCCCTCGACGCCGCCGGAATCGAAACGGAGAAACCCGGCGGACCTATCTCCAGCCATCCCGACCAACGCAGCAGCGTCCCCCACATTTTCGCCGCCGGCGATGTCTGCGGCCCGCACGAGATCGTCCACATCGCGATCGAGCAGGGCGAGATCGCCGCCCACAATGCCGCCGTCCACCTCGGAGTGCTCCAGGCACGGCCCCGCGAGATCAGCTACCGGCTCAAATTGCTCGGCATTTTCACCGAGCCCGAAGTGGCCACGGTGGGACTCTCCGAAGCCGAGGCCAAGGCGGCGGGCCACGAGTTCGCCACCGCCAGCTACCCTTTCGACGATCACGGCAAATCCATGATCCGGGGCGAGAAGCACGGTTTTGTGAAAATGATCGCGGACGCCCGGACCGGAAAAATTCTCGGAGCCTCCGTCGTCGGACCCGAAGCCGTGGAAATCATCCACGAAGTGGTTGTGGCGATGCACTTTCACGCGACTGCGGATGAATTTCTAAAAATACCACATTATCACCCCACTCTGAGCGAAATTTGGACCTATCCGGCGGAAGAACTTTCCATTTCCGGGTGATTCCCCTATATTGCAAAGACTCCCGGGAATTCGCCCGGTGTCCAGATCTCACATTCACCCCTTTCTGCCGTGCTCAAGCAAATCATCAACCAGGACGAGGATTCTCCCGCCGAGGAAGACAAGCCCGATGAAAAGGCCTCCGGCTCCTCGAAAGCAAAAGCTCCCGCGTCGATTTCCAGGTCCCTGGCAGGGAACAAAAACATCCTCTCGAGCGATGTGGAGATCAAAGGCAAGCTG
>CAYLJC010000037.1:0-1138 GCA_964383345.1 uncultured Akkermansia sp.
CGGTGAAGGCCCTGCAGGAGGGAAATTTCGGAAAACTTCTTTCCCAGTCCTCCGCCCGCCCTGCCGGGGACGCCGCTCCGACCACGGAGATTCCCCTGGCGACGCCGCCCACGGCCGATCCGGGCCCGCTTCGCGCTGCCCCCGCCGCGGAGACCCCGTCCGCCGCTCCGCAAGGCGATGTCCTTCACGAACTCTTCGGCGAATCCCCCCCCTCCCGCGAGGATCCGAAAAAACTCAGCAAAACGGCCGTGGTCATGATCTCGTGCCTCATTGGAGCGGCGGCGATCGCGGTGCTGATGGTGGCTTTTCTATGGCAGTTCGGCGGCGGTCTCAATCCGGCCGATTCCTACAAAGAAGGTTCCCGGGTCGAGGGCGCGGAGGAAACGAAAAAAGCGGAGAACCCGACAGACCTGGGCTCGTCGTCGCCCGCAGGCGAGGGGACCTCTTCCGGCGAAGTCCCCGCCGTGATCGATCCCGTCGCCATCATGCGGGAATCATCGGGAGACGTCTCCGCGAACGGTGCGGCAGCCCGGGATCTCCCGTCCCCGGCGGAAGCGCCGGAGGACAAGCCCGCGCTCTCCATCGATGAACGTGTCCAGCGCATCGTCAACGGAACCGGCGGGACGCCCTCTACCGGCGGATCGGTCATCGGCCAACCCTCCCTCGACCTCGATATCGGGAGGACCAATACCCCGCCGGTTCCGGTGGGGGCGGCGGGGCCTGCAACGGCTCCGGCGGGGGAAGAATCCCGACCGGCTCCGGCGGCCGCGACATCCGCTGCGAATCCGGTTTCCGCTTCCGCTGCTCCCGGGGCCGCCGGGGAGGCGCCCTCCGGCACCGCGTCCCGCGCTCTCGCCGACACGGAGACAAGTGCCAACTACAATCCCCCCGCCGCCTTTGCCGCCCCCGGGCCGAACGACAGCCCGCTTCTGAGAACCAATGATCTCATCGATGCCTTCCTCCGGGCGCCGGACTGGGAAACCCGGCTCCAATACACCTACCAGGGCGACAGCCTCCGCCCCGCCATCGAGGATTACTACAAAAAGTGGCCCGACAACAATATCGCCCGCTATTATCTGCAGTTGTTTCAGATGGAGCAATCGCCCGAATTGGGCGGCCCCTACTGGGTCTATCTCGT
>CAYLJC010000037.1:1148-12086 GCA_964383345.1 uncultured Akkermansia sp.
CCGTCTCCACCAGCGACGCGGATCAGGGTTTTCCGCTGATCCTCCGGGTGGAGGACGGAAACCTCAAGGTCGATTGGGAGATCTATTCCGAGTTTTACGACCGCCATTTCGTGCGCTTCCGCGAGGGTGCGATGCCGCGTCCCGCGACCTTCCGCGTGGTGATCGAGCGGGTTTCCGATTACTACGGGACGGACCGTGAGGCGTTCGCCGATCTGGATGACTACTACGTCTACCAGATCAATCCCCCCTACGGCGATCTCAACGAGTTTTCCGAATATGCCTTCGTCGACAAAAATTCTGAAATCGCGAAGAAACTGGAAGGCGTGGTCGGTCTCGGCGAAGAACCCCTCGCCGTCATCGTGACTCTCGACGAAAAACCTTTTGCCCACGGAGTGAAACATTTTGTCATCACCGAATACCTCACCGAGGGATGGTTCCGCTGACCCGTCACCGGCATGGAGACCGAGATTGATCATTTCATTCGCTACCTCGCGGTGGAAAGGGGGCTCTCTCGCCAGTACCAGCTTTCGGTGAGACGCTCGCTGGAGGCCTTCTCCGAATGGGTCGAGAGCAGGCACGGAATCACTGAAACGAGCCGGGTCGAACTCTCCCATCTCACCGCCTACCTCGCCCACCGGCGGCTCGACGACAGGCTCGCCGCCTCGAGCCTGCGGGTGCAGATCATGGCGCTCAAGATTTTTTTCCGCCACCTCACCGCGCGTGGCGTTGTGTCCGCTGATGTCGCCGATCTGATCGATTCGCCGCGTATCGACGCCCGCCTCCCCGAAACTCTCAACGAACCCACGGTGCGGCGGCTCCTCGAATCCATCGACGACACCCTGCCCCTCTCGCGGCGCGACCGGGCGATCCTGGAACTGCTCTATGCGAGCGGGTTGCGTGTCGCCGAACTGACCGGAGCACGACTGGAAAATCTCTTTCTCGAGGAGGGTGTCATCCGCGTCACCGGCAAAGGGAGCAAGACCCGCGTCGTTCCGGTCGGGCGGGACGCCCGGGAGGCGATCGAAACCTACCTGGACGGGGAGCGCCCCGTTCTCGTGAGCCGTCACAGCGGCAGTGAAATCTTTCTTTCCAAATGGGGGAAAAAGCTCAGCACCACCCGCATCTGGCAGATCGTCAAAGAACGCGCCCGCCTCGCCGGAATCGACAGCCGGGTCTACCCGCACCTGCTGCGCCACTCCTTTGCGACCCACCTCCTCGGGAATGGCGCGGATTTGCGGGTGATTCAGGAGTTGTTAGGGCACGCGGACATTGCCACGACCCAAATCTACACGCACGTCGACCAGAAGCATTTGCGCGATGTTCACCGCAGGTTCCACCCGCGGGGACGCTAGCCCGCATTTCTCATACTCTTTGCGGGCTGGAGGGATACGGACTTGGACTCACTCGCTGTCGGCGGATTTCCACCAATCAGGTTCGCGTTCCCAGGGATCGAGGGATTCGGTGCGGTCCTCGGATGAGAAATTATCCTCCACGAAGAGAGCGTTGCGCTCTTCGTCTTGGGCCATTTCTTCGAGGAGCAGGTCGAGTTCGTTGGGTTCTTCGGCGTACTTTTTCTCGCGCCACATGAGATAGCCGAAAAAGATGGCGATGCCGAGGACGACACCGCCGATGAGCCCCACGAGAAAAAACGCGGCGGCGCTGTCCGCCACGACGAGGGTGCTTTCCCCGACTCCGTATTCCGACGAGGCGGAGCGTTGCAGCCGAATGAGTCCGTCGATGGCCATGAGAGCGAGAATAAAGGCTCCGACGAGGAGGGCAAGGCGATTCCGGGACGATTTCATAAAGCTGTCGGCGTTGTTTTCGCAAGCGCGCGAATCAACCATGACAACTAGAGCAAAACGGCGGAGGACTCAATCCCAAAAAGTCAAAAACGCTACATTTTTGCGATTATCGCAATTTTGAGAATGAAATCTGCGTTGGTTTTCGGGATGTCTGCGAGGCTGGCCTCAGTTCTGACAAGTGCCGCAGCGGCCGTAGAACTCCAGCTCGTGCTCGAGATCGGCAAACCCGCTCTCGTCCGCGATTTGCTTTTCCAGATGTTCCACCGGACACGCGATGTCGAGGACCTCGACGGTGCCGCAGTCCCGGCAGATGAGATAGTCCTGGTGGTGATTCTCGCGCAGGCAGTAGTGCGCCGCCCGACTGTGGAAGCCGATGCGGCGGACGATGCGGCGTTCTTCGAGGCGGCTCACGAGACGATAGATGGTCGCGGGATCGCAGGCAACGTCGAAGGCCGAGCTGGTGGCGATTTGCTGCAGGGTCATCGGTTGATCGGCCGAGGAGAGCACTTTGAGACAGGCCTCCAGGGCCGCCGTCCGTCGCAGACCGGCAGCCGAGCATTCCTCCAGGAGGCCTTTGACGGAAATCGGGTGACCACTCATACACCGCTCAATCTAGGACGGTTGGAGGGAAACTGCAATCCCCGTCGAAGAGAAGCTTGGATGCCGGGGCCGGGGGCAAGCTTTCAGTAGACGTCGCGTTGGTAGCGCTTCGCCTTGCGCAGAGCGTCGAGGTAGGCCTTGGCTTCGACGGGGGTTTTGCCGCCGTGTTCGGCGATGATCTCGAGGAGGGCCTGCTGCACGTCCTTGGCCATGCGGGAGGCGTCGCCGCAAACGTAGAGGTGGGCACCCGACTCGAGCCATTGGTAGATCTCGGCACCGCGTTCGCGGAGCCGGTCCTGGACGTAGATCTTTTCTTTCTGATCGCGGGAGAAGGCGAGGCTCAGTTCGCTGAGGGTGCCCTCTTCGAGATAGTCGAGCCATTCCAGTTGGTAGAGGAAATCGTAGGAGAAATGTTGCTCGCCGAAGAAGAGCCAGTTTTTTCCTTTGGCCCCGCGGGCCGAGCGTTCCTCGATGAAAGAGCGGAACGGGGCGATTCCCGTTCCGGGTCCGACCAGGATGATGGGAATCGCGTCGTGCTCGGGAAGTCGGAAATTATTGTTGTGATGGAGAAAGACGCGGATCTTGTCTCCGATCGCGACGTCGTCCGCGACGTAGCAGGAGGCGACCCCGGTGCGATCGCGGTTGTGGGTGTGATAGCGCACTGCGGCGATGGTGAGATGGACTTCGTTCTCGTGTTTTTTCAGGCTTGAGGCGATGGAATAGAGACGCGGCGTCAGTTTGCGGAGCATGCCGGTGAAGGATTCCGCAGTCCAGTTTTTGTATGGATAGGCCTCCAGCAGGTCGATGAGTTGACGCCCCGCGATCCAGGATTTCAATTCGGTGCGCCCCTCGGCGTCGAGGAGTGTTTTGAGGGAGGCGTCTCCGACGATGGCGTTGAATTTGTCGACGAGGGTCGGGGCGAGGGTGGTGATGTCGAAGTCGTGACGGAGCGCGTCCCCGAGGGTCTTGTCCCCGAGTTTCGCGTTGGCGCTCAGGCCGGTCGCGGCGAGGATTCCATCGATCTCGGAAGCCCGGTTTTCCGGGTAGATACCGAGGGCGTCCCCCGGTTCGTAAACGAGTCCCGAACCTTCGAGGGAGAGTTCGAGGTGGAGAACTTCCTTGTTGGAGCCGGTTCCGCTGAGGACGATTTTCTGCAGAATCTCCGAGGAAAAAGGGTTCGCCTTGTCGTAAACCACCGAGGTCGCGACGGGGCCCTGGACGGGGGCGGTGATGGTGACGGATTCCGGCTCGGGAAAGGCGTTGAGCGCGCCCGAGAGCCAGCAATCGAAGGTGGCCTGGTAATCGACATCACAATCGACGCGGTCGTAGACGCGGATCGCTCCCAGCTCGGCGAGGCGGGTGTCGAAGTCTTTTCCCATTTTGCAGAAATGCTCGTAGCTGGTGTCCCCGAGACCACAGACGGAATATCGCAGACCGGGAAGTTGGGGCATCGAGTCGGACATGAAGCCTTCGTGATAACTGGTGGCGGCGTCGGGCGGATCGCCTTCGCCCCAGGTGCTGACGATCACCAGAAGATTCTCCCCCTTGACCAGTTCGGAGACTCTCGCTTCGGCCATGTTGGCGAGGGTCACTTTGAAGCCGTATTTGGTGGCGGTTTTGGCGGCGGTGCTGGCGAGCTTCTCACTGTTCCCCGACTCCGTCCCGTAAAGGATCGTGAGCTTGCGTTTTTCCGCGGAAGGAAGCATCGGGGGCATGGCGGGCAAACCGCCGCCGGAGGCATTGGCGGAACCGAGTCCGGCGAAGAAACCCGCAAGCCAGAGAGCCTGGTCGCGATCCAGTTCGGCGGCGAGCTGACCGACGAGCGACTGCTGCCCGGGGGTGAGGGGAGTAAGATTAGGGAAACTCATGAGGGGAGGAAGCTGTTTCGCTTGTTAGCGGTTGGGGCGGGAGAGGAAGGTGGAGACGGTTTTGTTTGGATAGAGAGCAAAGCGGCAAACAAGCCAATTGCTAAACAGCCACTACATCTTTGTGGAAACCCGGTCCATTCTCGCTCGCCTTGACATACCCGGCCCGGATCGTGAAGTCGCCGAAGCGCTCGCCGGGAAGGCGGTTGGCGGCGTAGTCGAGGAGGATGGGCCGGAGCACTGCGGTGATCTCACCGTTCTTTATCGAGCTGCGATAGAGTTTGTTGAGACGGTCGCCGGCGAAGCCCGCACCCAGATAGAGGTTGTAGGTGTCCGGTCCCTTCCCGACGAGGGCGATCTCGCCGATGTAGGGCCGGGCGCAGCCGTTGGGGCATCCGGTCATACGGATGGTGATGGCGTCGTGCCGCAGACCGGCTTCCTCGATCACGTCCTCCAACTCGGTCACCAGGGTGGGGAGGAATCGTTGGGCTTCAGTCAGGGCGAGGCCGCAACTCGGCAGGGCGACGCAACTCATCGAATGGAGACGGAGGGCGCTGCGTCCGACGGATTCGAGCATGCCGTATTCGGCGAGCATTTTTTCAATGCGGGGCTTTTCTTCGGGGGGGATCCTCGCGATGATGAGATTCTGGTTGGTGGTCATCCAGAATTCGCCTTGGTGGACCTTGGCGATTTCTCGCAAACCGGTCATCATGGGGTATCCGGGGCCGTCGTAGACCCGGCCGTTCTCGATGTAGAGGCAGAAGTTCCAGTTGCCAAGATGGTCCTCGGTCCAGCCATAGGTATCGCCATTGTGCTCAAAAACGAAGGGACGGGGTTCCTCGAGTGTTTCTCCAAGCAGCTTTTCCATCTCGCTGCGGTACCCATCCACTCCGAGTCGCTCGACCGTGTATTTCACCCTGGCGTTGGAGCGGTCTTCGCGATTGCCGTGGTCGCGTTGGACCCGCAGCGCCGCCTCGGCCACCGCGATGACCCGGTCGGGAGAACAGAATCCCATGAGGTTGCCGAGCCGGGGGAAGGTGGCTTCGTTGCCGTGGGTCATGCCCATGCCTCCGCCGATGGTGACGTTGTAGCCGAGGATTTTGTCCTGCGCCTCGTTGAGGATGGCGATGAACCCGAGGTCGTGGGCGTAGACATCGACATCGTTGCTCGGCGGCACCGCGATGACGATTTTGAATTTCCGTGGCAGGTAGTGTTTCCCGTAGATCGGCTCCAGTTCGTCGGCCGGTTCCCCCACGAGAGGAAGATCCTGGGTCACCTTGATCTGCTCGCCCGCTTCGTCACCGATCCAAATGTCGTGATAGGCCCCCGAGCGAGGGAGAAGGTGGCGCGAGATGCGATTGGCGAGGTCGTTGACTTCGTCGCGAACTTGCGATTGCACCGGATTCGGGTTGCTGATCACGTTGCGGTTGACGTCGCCGCAGGCGGCGCGGGTGTCGAAGAGGGTTTGGTTGATCTCGTAGATGGTGCGCTTCAGATTGCTCTTGATGACTCCGTGAAGTTGGAAGGTCTGGCGGGTCGTGATCTTCAGCGCGCCGCTGGCGTACTCGCGGGCGAGCCGATCCATTTCGAGCCACTGTTGGGTGGTCGCCACACCGCCCGGCGCCCGCACCCGGATCATGAAGGAATAGACCGGTTCCAATTTCTTTTTGTGGCGTTCCCGGCGCAGATCCCGGTCGTCCTGCTGGTAGATGCCGTGGAATTTGGTGAGCTTCTGATCGCCGCCGGAAAGCGACCCGCTCGCCGCGTTAGCCAACCCGTCGAGGATGGTGCCGCGCAGATAATTGCTGGCTTCTTTGAGAGCTTCGTTGGCGTGTTTGGCCATGATTTCAAGAGGGTTGGAGGAAAAAACGTGCGAAATATTTTAAAGTTGCGTCATTTACTAATGTATTGTAGTTTCTTTTGCAAGCGATTTTTTTCTCATGCGTCTCCCTCTCAAGACTGAATATGCCTGTCAGGTTCTCGCCCAATTGGCGAGCACGTATGCCGACGGGGATGTGCGTCAGATCGAGGAACTCGCTGCGTCCGAGGCCCTCTCGCCCAACTACCTCGTCCAGATCCTCACGACCCTGCGTCAGGCGGGACTGGTCATCAGCCGGCGCGGCAAGAACGGAGGGTATTTGCTCGCGCGGCATCCCGGTCTCATCACGCTCGCCGAAATCGCCTCGGCGATGGAGGGCGGCTCCCTCATCGAGAGCAGTCCCGGCAACGGAGGCAAGTCCGCCGAAACCGTGCGCGCGGCCTGGGTGAAGGTGAACGAGGCGATGATGCGGCGGTGCGGAGAGATTCCTCTGACCGATCTGATCCCTCCCCAGGAACCACCGGACGGGGCGGACTGGGTGATTTTCTGAGCGGGATTCACTGCTTCGCCGTGTAATCGAAAACATACACTTTCTCCAGATGCGGCCTGAGGAGTTTCACGAACTCCTGATGCGCGGGGTGGGGAAGATAGACTTCGAGCCCCGCCTTGTTTTCGAAACTCACGAGGAATGAATGGGTGAAACCGTCGTTGCGCGGCTCGATGTTCTCGGTGCCGCCCCATTCGAGAGCGATGATGGTGTCGATCTTTCCTTTCAGCGCCAGGAAGCCCGTCACGATTTCGTTTATTTTGTCCTCACCGGTCCCCGCTTTGAACTGGAAGGAGACGAAGTGGCGGAACGGTCCGCTTTCTTCCGCGCGGAGCGACGATCCGGCGGAGAAAAGCAGGGCGAGAGCGAGAGTGGCGGCAAGGAGACGACGGTTCATGGGGAAAACCCTTTGCGAAACGCGGCGAATTGTCGAACATAAAATCACTTATGAGTCATTGGGAAACGTTCCAGAAATCCGTCCTCCGATATCCTGAACTCGGCTTCGCCCTCGACACCAGCCGGATGGATGCACCGGCGGAGTGGTCGCCGGAATTGCAGGAAAAAATCGCCGGAGCCTTCCGCGACCGGGCCGCCATCGAAGCCGGGGAGATCATGAATCCCGACGAGGGCCGGGCGGTCGGGCACTACTGGCTGCGGAATCCCGCGCTGGCACCGGAAGCGGAGGGCAAATGGATCCGCGAAGTGCGGGCCTCGGTCGAGAATTTCGCCGCGAAAGTGCTCTCGGGCGAGATCAAGGCACCGAACGACAGATCCTTTCGCCATATCCTTCTTATCGGCATAGGTGGTTCCGCCCTGGGACCCCAGCTTGTCGCCAAGGCACTGCTGCCGAACAACGCGCCGCTCGACATTCATTTTCTCGACAACACCGATCCGGGCGGCATGGACGATGTTTTTGCCAGACTCGGAGACGGATTGGCCGAGACCCTCGTGATCGTGATTTCCAAATCAGGCGGCACCGCCGAAACTCGCAACGGTATGCTGGAAACGGAGGCGGCCTTCGCGGCGCGTGGACTCGACTTCGGGAAACAGGCGGTCGCGGTCACCGGAGAGGACAGTCAGCTCGATCGCTACGCCCTTTCCCATGGCTGGATCACGCGTTTCCCCAT
Organism: uncultured Akkermansia sp.; assembly: GCA_964383345.1. Classification (GTDB taxonomy): domain Bacteria; phylum Verrucomicrobiota; class Verrucomicrobiia; order Verrucomicrobiales; family DEV007; genus Arctic95D-9. The sequence continues at coordinate 8,909 of CAYLJC010000037.1, forward strand.
GGCCGACTGGATCGGGGGGCGCACCTCCGTGATGAGCGCGGTGGGCCTGCTCCCGGCGGCTCTGCTCGGACTCGATATCGATGCCTTCCTCGCGGGGGCGGCGGCGATGGATGAAAAAACCCGCGTCGACGACGTCGCGGAAAACGCTTCCATGCAGCTCGCGCTGATGTGGCACCACGCGGGGTCGGGGCGGGGGGAAAAGGACATGGTCATCCTGCCCTACAGCGACAGACTCGACCTCATGAGCAAATACCTGCAGCAACTGGTGATGGAATCCATCGGCAAGGCTCGCGATCTCGACGGGACGCTCGTCAACCAGGGCATCGCCGTCTACGGCAACAAGGGGTCGACCGACCAGCACGCCTACGTGCAGCAATTGCGCGACGGCCTGCCCAATTTTTTCGCCACTTTCCTGGAAGTGCGCCGCTCGAGAAAAGCGAGCTCCGTTTTTGTCGATGCGGAGGGCTCCACCACGGCCGATTATCTCCAGGGATTCCTCCGCGGAACCCGCAGCGCCCTCCACGGGAACGGACGTCAATCGATCACGATCTCACTCGACGAACTGACGCCCTTCTCCCTCGGCCTGCTCATCGGATTGTATGAACGCGCCGTCTCCTTCTACGCCAGTCTCATTCACGTGAACGCCTACCACCAGCCCGGCGTCGAAGCGGGGAAAAAGGCGGCGGAGGCTTTTCTGGATCTCCTGACAAAAGTGAAAAACCACCTCGCCGAGACCGGGTCGGGCGGAGTCCGGGCGGAGGCGATGGCTTCGAATGTCGGCGAGAGCGACGTCGAGGAAGTCTATCATTGCCTCAATCATCTCGCCGCCAACGGGTTCTGCACCCGCGTGGACGGCGAAGGACCGGGCTCCGATGAATTTTTCGCGTAGCGCGCCGACAGACTCTTGGCTCCCGTCGACCGGGTGACCGTGGCTCAGTTGCGGGAAGGCCGCACCGGGATCCCGTGTTTTTCGAGATATTCTTTCACGTCGCCGACCGTGTAGTCGCCGAAGTGGAAGATACTCGCCGCGAGGACGGCGTCGGCCTTGCCTTGATCGAGCACTTCGACCAGGTGATCGAGGTGCCCGGCCCCGCCGCTGGCGATCACGGGAATGGGCACGGCCTCGCTGATCGCCGCAGTTAGGGCGATGTCGTAACCGGCTTTGGTGCCATCGGCGTCCATTGAGGTCAGGAGAATCTCACCGGCCCCGCGTTCATACACCTCCCTCGCCCATTCCACCGCGTCCCGCCCCGTTGGAGTGCGCCCTCCATGGGTGTGGACTTCCCATCCGGGGCCGTCTTTTTTCTTTTTGGCGTCGATCGCCACCACGATGCACTGGGCACCGAAGGCCTTGGAACCGGCTGAGATGAGTTCCGGGTTGGTCACTGCGGCGGTGTTGACACCGACCTTGTCCGCTCCCGCCATCAGCATCTCGTGCATGTCCTCGACCTGCCGGATGCCGCCGCCCACGGTCACCGGCATGAAACAGCGTTCGGCCGTTTTTCGCACCACATCGACCATGGTCCTGCGCTCGTCGGACGAGGCGGTGATGTCGAGGAAAACGAGTTCGTCGGCACCCTGGCGGTTGTATTCGACAGCGCAGTCCACCGGATCCCCGGCGTCGCGCAGATTCACAAAATTGGTGCCTTTGACAACACGGCCGTCGGTCACATCGAGGCAGGGAATGATTCGTTTGGTCAGCATGGGAGACTGTAGCCCTTCGTGAACAATCCGCATCCGGTTCCGCCGCAGATTCCGCATTCGGTTCCGGCACAAAGGGGATGCCGCCGCGAAGAACGGTTTTTGTTCCGACGGAGCCGGGCAGTCCCGTCGTTTCGTCCCTATCACCGGTCTTTGCTTTTACCAATCCAGGGCGTTGAGAACCCGGTCGGCGATGCGGGCGAGCTTCTCGTATTGAGGAATGCGGCTGTTTCCCCCGAGAACCTTGGGATGGATCCGGTTGCCCAGCATGAGCGCAAAAAGTTCTTTTTCCGGATCGATCCAGAGAGCGGTGCCGGTCCAGCCGCCGTGGCCGTAGGCACTCGCGGAAAGGCGTTCGGGGCGGTAGGGTTCGTCCCCGGTGGCCCAGATGAAGCCGCGGGAAGAAAAGCCCGGTTCCAGGTCCAGGCTTTGAGTGAAATCCCGGGTGAAATCGCGGATCACTTCCGTCGAGAGAAAGCGCCTGCCTTCGTGAATCCCCTCGCGCAGCAGCATCCGGCAGAGGCGGGCGAGATCGGGCGCGGTGGTGAAGAGACCGACGGCACCGATGGCGCGTCCCGCAGCCAGACTGTCCGTGTTGTGGCTGATACCGGCCTCAATGTGGGTCCCGGCGACGCGATCGAGATGCGGGGTGGCGTTGAAAGTGCTGTCCTTCATGCCGAGGGGCTGGAAGATCTCCCGCGTGCAAAATTCTCCGAAAGGAAGTCCGGTGACACGCTCCACGATGACACCGAGCAGGATGGTGTTGCGGTCGGCGTATTCGTATCGGGTCCCGACTGGCCAGGAGGGGGATTCCGTGAGCATTCCCTGAAAAAAGGCCTCGCCTTTTCCCCAGGAATAGAGCCGGGGATTCGCGGCAAAACCGGAAGTGTGGGCCGCCAAGTGGCGCAGAGTGATCTTGTTGATGCCGACACCTTGATGATCGGGTAGGTAGCGCGACATGGGGGCATCGGGATCGAGCAATCCGCGATCCACGCACAGGCCGCAGGCGGTGGCCGCAGCCACGACTTTGGTGACGCTGGCGATGTCGAAAATGGTGTCGGGCTGCATAGGGATCTCGCGGGGAGTGACCTGGGCGAGTCCGACGGCTTCGTGGAAGAGGATTTCATCCAGAGTCCCTATCATCACCACCACTCCGGGAATGGGATAGGGTGGCGTGGCGAGTTCCTCAGCCATGAAGTTCCGCAGGGAAGTGATCTCGGCCTCAGGCAGGGCTTTGGCCGAAGAACGGACGCCGACCAGCCATGTGGCAGCGGTTCCGAAGGTGGCGGCGCGGAGAAGGTGGCGGCGGCTGAAAGAACGGTGATCTATCATGTTCGAAAAACCCTATCGGAAAGCACGCACTTGGCAATATTCAAATTAGGGGCCAGGCCCCTAATAAAATTTGCTTGCTAGGTGGGGGCTGGGCCTTATGGTGGCGGGATGAGAGCTTTGCGACTACTGGGGGAGGGCCGTTCGT
>CAYLJC010000038.1:0-12045 GCA_964383345.1 uncultured Akkermansia sp.
ATCGAGCGGCCATAGTCTCCCATGCGATTTCCCTGTCTCCTCCTCCTTCTCCTCACGATCTCCGGGGCCGCGGCTCCCGTGGGAGCGGCGGATTCTGCTGCCGCCAAGGAGTCCGCGCCCGATCCGCTCGCGATCCTGCAGCGGGAATGTGTCAGTTGCCACACCGAAGCCAAACGCAAGGGCGGACTCATCATCGACTCGCGGGAATCGCTCCTCAAGGGCGGCGACACGGACGCCGCGGTGGTCCCGGGCAAATCGGGCGAGAGTTACCTCATCGAGAGCCTCTTCCCCGATGCCGACAGCCACATGCCTCCCAAAGGCCAGCTCGACCCGCGCGAAATCGCCGCCCTCGAAAAATGGGTCGATGAAGGCGCCAAGTGGGACGAGGAGCACTGGGCCAGCCTGAACCTGCCCGCCAAAACGGAAGTTGTCCAGGGTCCCCTGCCGGACCTCTACCAGCCCATTCTCGCCATGGCCCTCTCCCCCGACCGCACCCTCCTCGCAGTGGGGCGTGGCAGCGTGATCGACTGGTATCGCATCACCCCCGGCGAAGCCGGCAAGACGGAGACCAAGGTCGCCCTGACCGCCCGTTCGGAGGGCCACCACGACGCCGTGCAATCCCTCGCCTTTTCCGCCGACGGGAAAACCCTCGCCTCGGGTGGTTTCCGCTCGATCCACCTCTGGGAGACCGCAAACCCCGCCAAAACGGTGCGCGAGATCCGCGAACCCTTTCTCGGGCGCATCACCGCGCTGCGCTTCCTGCCGGACGGCAAAAAGCTGCTCGTCGCCGACTCCATTCCCTCGCGGCTCGGCCGGATCCACGAAATCACTCTCGATTCCGCAAAAGTCGTGAGCTTCGACTCCGCCCACCTCGACACGATTTTTTCGATCGCGCTCAGCGCCGACGGGAAACGCTACGCCACCACCTCGGCCGACAAGCTCATCACCGTCCGCGACGCCTCCTCCCACGAGATCGTGATGCGACTCGAGGGCCACACCGGCTACGTCATGACCGCCGCCTTTTCGCCCGGCGGCGAACGCATCGCCAGCGGCGGGGACGACGAGGAAATCAAAGTCTGGGACGTCGCCACCGGGAAGAAAATCAGCTCCTTCGCGAGTCGGCGCTCCGGGCCGCTCTATGCCCTCACCTGGCACGTCGATCCCGCCAACAGCAAGAAAAAAGCGGCGGAAAAAGACAAGGAAAAAGCCGCCGCGATCAACACCGATCTTATCGTCTCGGTTCCCGAATCCGGCAAACCCTCCGCCTTCACCGATCTCAAGGAACACGAGGGGGAACAGCGCTCCACCGGCGCCAAAGAGCGAGCCTACGACACCGCCGGGACCCCTCTTTTCGCCCTCGCCTTCGACACCCAAAGTCACTGGTCCTACGCTGGCGGCGAAGATGGCAAACTCTACGTCTGGGATGACAAAGGCAAACTGAAATCCACCCTCGAAGCCGCCCCCTTGCCCGCCCCCAAACCCGAGAAGCCGACCAAACCCGCCCCGACCCAAATGACCTCCGCGAAACCCGCGGCCAAACCTGCTCCTGCGAAACCTGCTCCCTCAAAACCGACACCCGCGCCCGCGAAAACAGCGGAGGCCAAACCCGCTCCCAAGAAGCCTGCGCCCGCGAAGACGGCCGCGACCATGCCCAAACCCGCACCCGCGAAAACCGCGGACGCCAAACCTGCTCCCAAGCAGCCTGCTCCCGCAAAGACGGCCGCGACCATGCCCAAACCCGCACCCGCGAAAACAGCGGACGCCAAACCTGCTCCCAAGCAGCCCGCTCCCGCAAAGACGGCCGCAGCTATGCCCAAACCCGCACCCGCCAAAACAGCGGACGCCAAACCTGCTCCCAAGAAGCCCGACGCCAAACCCGCGCCCACCAAACCGACCGCCGCGTCCGCAAAACCCGCGCCCACCAAACCGGCCACCGCACCCGCAAAACCCGCGCCGGCGAAACCAGCCAAACCCACCGCCGCCGAAAAATCGGCCACTCCCACTCCTGCCACGAAATCTCCCTGATGAAAAGATTCCTCCCTCTCCTTTTGCTTGGTTTTGCAGGCATCCCCTCCCTCCGGGCTTCCTCTCCCGCGACCATCTCCTTCGAGAACGATGTCCTGCCCATCATGACCCGGGCCGGCTGCATGCTCGGGAGCTGCCACGCGAAATCCGACGGACAGAACGGGTTCCAGCTCTCGATCTTCTCCTTCGACCCCGACTCCGACTACCGTGAGATCGTCTACGATGCCCGCGGACGCCGCATTTTTCCCTCTTCGCCGGATCATTCCCTCCTCCTTCTCAAGGCGACCAACACGATTCCGCACGAGGGGGAGCAGCGTTTTGCAAAGGACTCCGAGTTTTACAAAGTCCTCCGCCAGTGGATCGCCGAGGGTGCCCCGCGTCACATCCCCAACGAACCCGAGCCGGTCAGCATCAGCATCACCCCGCCCGAGTTGTCCTTCAAAAAGAACCAGACCCTCCCGATCAAGGTCACCGTGGCCTATTCCAACGGCGAAACGCGCGATGTCACCCATCTCAGCGAATTCACCTCCAACGATGTCGCCTTCGCCCAGGTCGATCACGACGGCAACATCACCGCCGGGGCGGTCCCCGGGGAAAACAGCGTCATCGTGCGCTACATCGAGCAGGTCGCGGCGGTGCGGGTGGTCATCCCGCCGGATAAACTCCTCCCGCCCGAAACCTACAGCGCCCTCCCGAAAAACAACCCCATCGACGAGCTTTCCTACACCCGCTTTCAGGAACTCGGACTGTTCCCCTCCGAACCTTGTCGCGACGACGAATTTCTCCGGCGCGCCACTCTCGATGTGCTCGGACGGCTCCCTTCGCTGGAGGAGACCCGCGCCTTCCTCGCCGACACCAGCCCTGACAAGCGCGCCAAACTGGCCGACCGCCTCGTCTCCCCCGCCCATCGCTTTGAATACGCCGACTTCTGGGCGACAAAATGGGGGGACCTGCTCCGTCCCGACACCCGGCGCGTCGGCGTGAAACCCGTCTACCTGCTCGACCAGTGGATCCGCGAGAAATTCCGCGACAACACGACCTGGGACGACTTTGTCACCGAACTGCTCACCGCCACCGGCAGCTCCCACGAATACGGGCCGGTCGCCGTGCTCCGTGACAAACGGGAACCCGCCGAGATGGCCGAATTCATCGGACAGCTCTTCCTCGGGGTCCGGCTCAACTGTGCCCAGTGCCATCACCACCCCTCCGAAAAATGGAGTCAGGACGACTATTATTCCATGGCCGCCTTTTTCGGTTCGATGAAGCGCAAGGGCCAGGGCATCTCCGCGCCCATTTCCGGCGAACCGGAATACTGGTGGTTCGAGCCGGGCGGCAAAGTGACCCACCCGGTCAGCGAGGCGGTCATGCCCCCGAAACCGCCCGACACCCCCGTTTTCACCGACATGGATCCCAATACCGATCCGCGCGCGATCTTCGCGGAATGGCTCACCACGAAAGAAAATCCCTTCTTCGCCCGCGCCATGGTCAACCGCATCTGGGCCGAGATGTTCGGCAAAGGACTCGTCGATCCCGTCGATGACTTCCGCGAATCCAATCCGGCGGCCAACGCGCCGCTGCTCGAGTGGCTCGCCCGGGATTTCGCCGAGCACGGCTTCGATCAGAAGCACACCATCCGGCGCATCCTCAACAGCCGCCTCTACCAACAGAGTTCCGAGCCGAACGAGCACAACGTCGGAGACAAACGCAATTTCTCGCGCAGCTACCGCCGCCGCCTCCCCGGCGAGGTGCTTCTCGATTCCATCTCCCTCATCACCTCCCAGCCCGAAAAACTCACCGGACTCCCCGCCGACGCGCGCGCCATGCAGCAATGGAACCACCTCCTCCCCAGTGATTTCCTCGACGCCTTCGGCCGCCCCGATTCCAGCGCCGCCCCGCCCTGCGAGCGGGAAACCGGAGGCAGTGTTGTCCAGGCACTCCACCTCATGAACTCCGATCGCCTGCAGACAAAACTCTCCGGGAACAGCCCCTGGCTCGACGAACTGGTGAAAAAACCCGTCGCCGAAGCCGTCGCCGAGATTTATCTGCGCCTCTTCTCCCGTTATCCCCGCGACGAGGAAAAGCAGATCGGCGTCCGACACATCGGCACCCCGGCCGAGGGCAAAACCACCCGTCCGCAAATCGAAGACCTCGTCTGGTCCCTGCTCAACTCGGCCGAATTTGTTCTAAATCACTGATCGTGAAACGATTGGTCCGTTCACCCATTTCGCTTTTAGCTTTTTTGCTCGAAAGGGCCACGCAATGACGCTCCTTGCCCCGGCCTCGAAACGCCCCTTTCTTGTATCCTATTCATGAGCCATCAACGAATCTTGCGAAATTGTGAAGGAATGGGCCGTCGGGATTTCATCCAGACCGGTCTCGGTGCCCTCGGCGGGCTGGGCCTCACCAGCATGCTGGGCCTCCAATCCCGCGCGGCGACCAAGTCCGACACCCGCTGCATCTTCATCTGGCTCGACGGCGGACCCTCCCATTACGAGACCTTCGACCCCAAACCCGACGCCCCTTCCGAAATCCGGGGCGAATTCGGCACCGTCCCCACGACCGTGCCCGGCGTGCATTTCTCCGATAAATTCCCGAAACTGGCGAAGGGCTTCGACCGCTTCACCGTGGTCCGCTCCATCGCCCACGCCCAGAACAACCACGGGGCCGGCAACCACTATCTCATGACCGGCAGCCCCACTCCGGTTCCGGTCGGCTGCGGTGCCTATGTCACCTTCCATCCCAGCTACGGCTCGGTCGTAAGCCATCATCGCAAGGTCCAGCACGGACTCCCCGGCTACATTTCCACTCCGCGGATGTCGCGCTCCGGCGGCCCCAACTTCCTCGGTGCCCAGCACGCGCCTTTTGTCATCTCCGACAACCCCGACAAAAAAGATTTCCGTGTCCGCGACGTCACCCTGCCGAGGACCATTCAGGACGGGCGCGCCAAGTCCCGCGTCGAGTTGCGCAAATCCCTCGACCAGATGCGGCGCATGACCGATTCCGCCGCAGAGGATCCCGCCGTCGCCTTCGACGAATATTACGCCAAGGCCTTTGACCTCGTCACCTCCGACGAAGCCCAAAAAGCCTTCGACATTTCGCTGGAACCCGAGGCCGTGCGCGAAAAATACGGCCGCAACGACTTCGGTCAGCGCCTCCTCCTTGCCCGTCGCCTCACCGAAGTCGGGGTGCCCTTTGTCACCGTCTACAGCGGAGGCTGGGACGATCACCGCAGCCTCTTCACGAATTACAAAAAATCCAAAGCCGAGCGCCTCGACATCGGCGTCAGCGCCCTCATCGAAGATCTTGCCGAACGCGGCTCCCTCGACAACACCATGGTGGTGCTGCTCGGTGAATTCGGTCGCACTCCGAAGATCAACAAAGACGGCGGACGCGATCACTGGTCTTTCGCCATGAGCGTCCTCATGGCCGGGGCCGGCATCCCCGGCGGCCAGATCGTCGGCGCCACCGACGTCAAAGGCTACTACGCGAACGAAAACATCTACGCGCCCGAAGACTTCGCCAGCACCCTCTACACCAAGATGGGGATCGATCCCGAAACGATCCTGCCGGACACCAACAACCGCCCCATCCAGTTGGTCAACAACGGACGCCTCATCAAAGAGCTTTTCGCCTGAGCCCCGTGAGAATCGGGACCTACATCGCGGCGGGATTCACCGCTCTGGCGTTCGCCGGAACGGGCCTTCGGGCCGCCGTGCCGACGCTCGATTCCGTCTACCCGCCGGGCGGGAAAAAGGGCGGTGAGATCGACCTCACCCTCACCGGAAAATTCGATCCCTGGCCCTGTGCCCTCTGGTTTTCCGGCAAGGGCCTGACCTTCACCCCTGATCCCAAGAAAAAAGGTGTCGGCAAGCTCCGCATCGCGCCCGACGCCCCCTCCGGTCCCGTCTTTGTCCGCGCTCACAACGCGGAAGGTGCCTCCGCTCCGGTCTTCTTCATCGTCAGCGAACGGAACGAAATCCTCGAAGAGGAATCCGACAAAAGCACGATCTCCGGCGCACCCTCCCTCGACCGGAGCAAACTCCCTCTGGCCCTCAACGGAACCCTCTCCGCCGGAGGCGAACTTGACTCGAAACGTCTCACCCTCGAAAAAGGCGAGACCCTCCATGCCGCCGTCGAGGCCTACGCCCTGCGTTCCCGCGTCGATCCCGCGCTCCATCTGCACGACACCGCCGGGAACCGCCTCCTCCTCGAACACGACGGACCCGACAATCTCGATCCCCGCCTCACCTTCACCGCTCCCCAAAAGGGCGATTACATCATCTCTCTCGCCGGTTTTTCCCATCCCCCCGCCACCAGCGTCGCCTACACCGGTTCCAAAAGCGCGAATTACCGCCTCCATCTCGCCCTCCAACGCGAGCAACTGCCCCCCCATCTCGTCCCCGCCGACCCCGGCCCCGACAGTCCCGGCGATCTCCTCGTTCCCGGAAAACCTCTCGTCGGCACCCTCAAGACCGCCGGAGAGCCCGCCCGCTACAAGATCACCGCGAAAAAAGGCGACAAACTCGTCGTACAAGTGGAGGGCCGCGCCCTCGGTTACCCCATCGACCCCGTCCTCCGCATTCTCAAGGCCGACGGCTCGGTGATCCGCACCGAAGACGACACCAACAAACACCCCGATCCCGAATATCTCTGGAGCGTCGCCGCGGACGGCGACTACGGCATCACCGTGAGCGATCGCTTTTCCCGCGCCGGGGAGACGATGCGCTTCCGCCTCTCCGCCGCTCCGCCCGTGGCCGACTTCACCGTGGCCCTCGACAAGGATCGCTACACCCTCGAGCGCGGCAAGGCGCTCGAGATCAAAGCCACCGTGACCCGCCTCCGCGGGCACAAGGAGAACCTCGTTTTCACCCTTCCCGGACTGCCCTCCGGTATCACCCTGACCGCCCCCGAAACCATCCCCGAAAAAGGCGGTGAAGTGGTCCTCAAGCTCGAAGCCAAGGCCGACGCCCCCGCCGCCTCCCTCGCTCTCCGCGTCGTCGCCACCGAAAAGCAGGCCGAAGGCGATCAAAAACCACGCGCCAAAAACGCCGCCTTTTCCCTCAAAGACGACAACTACCGCGGTCCCTACGTTCTCGATGAAATCGCAGAAATCTGGCTGACCCTCCCGCCGCTCAAGGAAGAGAAGAAAGAGGAAAAGAAGGCGGCGGAGCCGAAGGAAAAGCCGAAGGACAAACCGAAGGAATAAGGGAGAACGAGAAAGCGTATCGGGAAACGGGCATCTTCCCTACGCTTTTGTCATTCGATGTTCTCCGGGAAAAGCTGGAGATTGGCGACGTCGCGCAGCTTTTCCATGAGCACTTTCACGGTGGCTTCGCTGCGTTGGTTTTCCAGGTGACGACGGATCCCGGCAGCGATTTCTTCGTAGGGGAGAGGGCGCTCCTCCTCCCGTTCCAGCACCTCGACGATGTGCCAGCCGAGGGAGCTTCGGAAAGGTTCGCTGATCTCTCCCGGAGCCAGGGCAAAAACCGGGTCGGTGAAGTCATCGGGAAGGCGGCTTCGCGAAAACCAGTTCAGGTCACCGCCTTTTTCCCTGCTGCGCGGGTCTTCGGAATATTCTTTTGCGAGAGCTTCGAAAGTGGCGGCTCCGCTTGTCAGTTTTTGATGGATCGTGCGGATGAGATCTTCGCGGGTTGTCTCCCCGCCTGCGATGTCGCGGAGGAAAATGTGACGGGCTCGCACTTTCTCCGGCTCGATGAATCCCTCGCGGAATCCACTTTCCGCATGGCCGCGATTGGCTTCGAACCAGGCTCTCGCCTCCTCTTCGGTCACCTCCACCGCCGGGGAAATACGTTTTTCGAGCCAGCGTTTGCGCGACCAGATGCGGGCCAGTTCGGCGGTGGCGGCCTCGTCGGTGAGGCCCTGTCGGTCCGCCCGGGCGACCCTTTCCTCCGGGGTGGCGAACTGCGACCGCCACGCCCCGACAAAGGCCTCGATCTCCTCGCGCGGAGCGGTGAATTTCTCCCCGTCGGCGTGTTGGCGCACGAGGGTGTCGTCGATGATGGTCTGGAGGACCGCCCGCTTGACCATGGCGAGATTCTTCGCGGGGATTTCTTCCGGTTTTTTGCCCCTCTGATGGAGATGACGGAGAACCGCCAGATCGAGCTGCTCACGGGTGACGGGTTCGAGATTGATGATCGCGACCCACTTGTTCCGCGCCGCCGCCTCGACCGAGGCATTGCGCCGGCTGGTCATGGCCTGCCGCAGCGGACCGTGACAGAATTTCAGATCCACGAGCAGGTAGAGCAGCATGGCCCCGTACAAGACCGCTCTCCAGGGGAACTTCTTCATCTCACCGGGGAGACTTCACATCGCGAGGGAGCTGGTCGTGCGCAAGCCGAGGTTCGCGTAGATCTCGCGGGTCGCGTGCGACTTGTTGAGGGTGTAGAAATGGATTCCGCTGACCTCGTTTTCCAGCAAATCCGAACACTGCTGCGTCGCGTAGTGGATGCCCACCCGCTCGACCGCCGCGGCATCGTCACCGGCGCGGTTGAGGGCGCGGAGAAGCTTCGCGGGAAAACGCGCCCCCGCCGCGAGATCGGCCATGCGCTCCATACCCTTGGTGGAGGTCACCGGCATGATGCCCGCGAGAATGGGCACGGTGATTCCGGCGAGGACACAGCGATCGCGGAAGTCGTGGAAATCGTCGTTGTTGAAAAAGAGCTGGGTCACGATGTAGTCGGCCCCCTCGTCGACCTTGGCCTTGAGGTAATCCATCTCCTTGAGCCGGTTCGGCGTCCCGGGATGCCCTTCGGGAAAACCGGCCACACCTATGCCGAAACCGCGCTGGTCCGGATGTCCTCCTCCTGCGGAGAAGCGCTTGATAAAACGCACCAGATCGGCGGCGTGCTGGAAGGCGTCGTCGGCTTTCCGGTAGCCGGTGAGACCACGCGGCGGGTCGCCTCCGAGGGCGAGAATGTTGCTGACGCCCTCTTCGGCGTAACGCTGCAGGATGGAGCGGATGTCCTCCTCCTGATGGCAGACACAGGTGAGGTGCGGGATGGGATCGAGAGAAGTCGAATTTTTCAGGCGCACCACGAGGTCGTTGGTCAACTCGCGGGTGGAGCCGCCGGCACCGTAGGTCACGCTGACGAAAGAGGGCTCGTAGGTCTCCAATTCGGCGATGGTCTCGTAGAGGGCCTGCGAAGTTTCCGCCGACTTGGGGGGGAAAAACTCGAAGGATAAGGTGGGCGCTCCCTGCGCCAGAATGTCCTGAATGTGCATGGCGGCGCTACTGTTGCACGGTTTCGACCGGAAGGGTAACGGGAAAATGGACCTCGCCGGCCCGACCGGCTCAGCGGGCTATCGCTTGCTCTTCACCGGACGCCCCGCCGGCCAAAGGATTTTGTCCAGGGCCGTGCCTTCCTCCTCCGTGAGGCGGCCCGGCTCGCGGCGACCGGTGCCCGCTCGCTCCGTCAGCGCGTCGCCCAGCTCGGCGCGGGCGGCCTCGGCTTCTTCCAGCAGTTCGGCCACCTTTTCCGGATGGGTCGCGGCGAGATCTTCCGATTCGGAAATGTCCCCGTCGAGGCGGTAGAGAGCCATCCCGGTGTCGAGGTTGCGATAGGGAACCGGGACACCTCCGTCGCCCCCTTTCCTCCCGTCGAGGCTGCGGTAGCGATGGGGCAGGATGAGTTTCCATGGGTCTTGGATGATCGCGTGCAGCTCGTTTTGTTTGTAGTATATCCAGTAGCTTTCGTGGGGATTTTTTGCTCCCTCGACTCCGCTGAGGAGAGGGAAAAGGTCGCGTCCGTCGATGGGTTTTTCGGGCGGGTCCGCCCCGATGAGACCCGCGAGGGTCGGAAGCAGATCGATATGCATGCCAGGATCCTCACAAACCGTTCCCGCCGGGATCCTGCCGGGCCAGCGCATCACGCAGGGGACCCGCACCCCTCCCTCCCACGAGGTCCCTTTTCCTTCGCGGAGCGGTCCGGTCGAACCCGCGTGGGTGCCGTAGGAGAGCCAGGGACCGTTGTCGCTCGTAAAAATGACGAGGGTGTTTTCATCGAGTCCGTTGGTGGTGATGGCGTTGAGAATCTCCCCGACGGACCAGTCGATTTCCGAAATCACGTCTCCGAAAAGCCCGCGCTCCGTCGTGCCCGCGAAGCGGTCGCTGACGTAGAGCGGAACGTGGGGCTGCGGATGCGGCAGGTAGAGGAAGAAGGGCGTCTCGCGATGGCGGTTGATGAAATCGACGGACTTTGCGGTGAGCCAGGTCGTCATCATTTTCTGCTCGTGCTCACCCACCTTGAGAACACGCTCATTGCCGTCGAAGAGCGGGAGCGGAGGAAATTTTTTTTTCGACGTGGGATGCTGCGGCCACATGTCGTTGGAGTAAGGGATGCCGAAAAATTCGTCGAAACCGTGCTGGAGGGGGAGGAATTTCTCGTGATCGCCGAGATGCCATTTGCCGAAGGCGGCGGTGGCGTAACCCTTGGATCGGAATATTTCGGCCAGGGTGGTTTCCGCCGCAGCGAGTCCGTGCCGGGTGCCCGGACCGAGCGCGCCGTGGATGCCGATGCGATTGGGATAACAACCCGTCAGCAGACCCGCCCGCGACGCCGAGCAGACCGCCTGCGGAGCATACCACTGCGTGAAACGGCGTCCTTCGGCGGCGAGGCGGTCGAGATGAGGCGTTTCGTAGCCCTCCGCTCCGAAGGAACCGAGGTCGGCGTAGCCGAGATCATCGGCAAACACAATCACGACATTGGGAGGTCGTTCGGCAGCGGCGCTGTCGGACGGGGCCAGGGCCAAAACGAAGAACAAGAGGGGCGACAGAAAGAGGCGAGGGACAAAAGAAGCGGCTGGGATCATACGACAAAACAGGGGGTGACGAAATTTTCTACCACAAGCGCCATCGTTCCTGCAAGGACGTGATCGGGCAACACGTGCGGGATCCAATGGTTGCCTTCTTTGTCAGCCAGCTCGCCCGTTCCCGCACCCTGGCACGGAATTCGCTTCTGTCCTTCCACCGCCTCCGGCTGCGGATCGCAATCAGGTTTGGTCACTCCCGCCAGGCAAAAGGGGAAGGCCCAGCTCCTTGAGGAACTTGTTGTGCTTCGCCGTCATCGCCCGAATGTCTTTCTCCGCCGCGACGATCGCCTTGTGCGTCTCCGCGAGGTTGATCACGGGTTCAGGTTCGGCGGTGCTGACGTAGCGGGTGATGTTGAGATTGTAGTCGTTTTCCCGGATCTCCTCCATGCCCACCCGGCGGGCGAAGCGCTCGATCATCTGTTCCGGGCGTTGTTGGTAGGTGTCGATGATCTTCTGGATGTGCTCCTCCGTGAGCACGTTCTGCCGCTTGCCCTTCTCGAATTGCTCGCTGGCATTGATGAAGAGGACGTCGTCCGGCTTCTTGCACTTTTTGAGCACCAGGATGCAGACGGGGATGCCCGTGGAGTAGAAGAGGTTCGCGGGCAGCCCGATGACGGTGTCGATATGGCCATCGTCGAGGAGCTTCTTGCGGATGCGGGCCTCGACTCCACCGCGGAAAAGAACGCCGTGAGGCAGGATGATGGCCATGACGCCGTCTTCTTTGAGGAAGTGGAAGCCGTGAAGCAGGAAGGCGAAGTCAGCGGCGGACTTCGGTGCCACGCCGTAGTTCTTGAAGCGGACGTCCTTGCCCGTTTCCTCACCCGGTTCCCAGCGGAGGCTGAACGGCGGATTGGCGACGACCGCGTCAAAGGCTGGCTTCCTGGCGGGGTTCTGCTCGCGGAAGATGTCCCACTCGTTCTCCAGAGTGTCGCCGTGGTAGATCTCGAATTCGGCATCCTTCACCCCGTGGAGAAGCATGTTCATCCGGGCGAGGTTGTAGGTGGTGATGTTTTTCTCCTGCCCGTAGATGTGACCGATGCCCCGCGCTCCCATCCGCTTGCGGATGTTGAGGAGCAGAGAGCCCGATCCGCAGGCGAAGTCGAGGACCTTGTCGAGCTTCTTGCGTTTCCCGGTCTTCGGCTCCTGGCTGTCGAGGGTGACGATCTCGGACAGGATGTTGGAAATCTGCTG
>CAYLJC010000039.1:0-11928 GCA_964383345.1 uncultured Akkermansia sp.
GAAATCCGGACGCGCCTTGCCGGACCAACCCTCGCGGCGTCTCGCGACGAAAGAGCATGAGAAATGCGGGCTCGCCGTTGTCACCAGCGCGAAACAGGCGCATATTCCGTTTTCCGATTTTCCCCATCCATGACGGACTCCTCCCATCGCTCCGAAGTTTATGTCGGGCTCTTCGTCCTTCTCGGCTTCGGGCTGCTCGGCTGGCTCATTTTCCACTTCGGCGATGCTCGGGGGAGCCACATCGACGGCACCCCTCTCATCGTCGAGGTCCGCGACGCCACCGGAATCCGCGCCGGGGTCCCGGTGCGGCTCGGCGGTGTTGAGATCGGCCGGGCCTCGGGCAATCCCGAACTCAACCACGATTACACGCTGCTTTCCATTCCGCTGACGATCTATCCCGGAAACCGCGTTCCCACCGGCTCCACCGTGAAAATTGGCACGAGCGGCCTCATGGGGGACAGTTTCGTGCGCATCATTCCGCCGGAAGTGTCCTCGGGAGATTTTTTTCCCCCGGGGCATCGCATTCTCGCAGAGTCAACCGAGTCACTCAACGACCTCGCGGGCAGCGCCGGCGACACCCTGGAAGAAGTCACCCTCACCGCCGCAGAAATCCGCGCCGCCACCGATCAGATGGAATCGCTCTTCGGCAAACTCGAGCGGGGTCTCCTCACCGACGAGAACATCGAAAATATCGCCGTCATCCTGGCGGAGTTGCGCGTCTCTGCGGAACATCTTCGCGAGGCATCCGAAACATTCGATCCCCTCCTCGACAAAACCGGTACCACCCTCACCCGTATTTCCGGAGTCGCCGATGCCGCCACCACCACCCTTGCCGGGATCGGCAAAAGCGTCGGTCAACTCAGCGACACTCTCGCCACCATTCCCCCCGTCGTCTCCCGCTTTGATCAGTCTCTCAAAGATCTCAGCGCCACCCTGGAAACCGCAAACGACCTCCTCGACGGGATCGAGGACGGAGACGGACTGGCGACCGCGCTCCTGCACGACTCGGCCCTGAAGCGCGATCTCGAGAGTTTCCTCGACAAACTCGACCGCAACGGCCTCCTCCTTTATCCCAGGGAGGGCGGATTCCTCCGCGACTCGCTCTCCTCGCCCTCGATCCTGCGACCGTCCTCGGAGCGGGAAAAGCGTCCCTTTCCGGGACTGAAAAAACCCTGACACCGCGATGTCCTTCCTCGTCATCCTGAAACGATTCGAAGTCTGGCTGCTGCTTGCTGTTGTCGCCGCCCTCTTCGTTTTCGCCTTTCGCTCGGAAGACCCGCTCCCGGCGGACAGCCCTCCGCAAATCGCGACCGTCCCCGACGGAGACCTCGGGGCCGCAGCCGATCCGCTCCCGGAGACGCCGGAAGAGACCGTTGCCGTCGCGGAAGTCATCGTCACTCCGACCCAAGGGGGGGTCATCGTCGAGACAACCCTGTCTCGACGCTCCCCCTCGGGTGGGGAGCTGGTCCTCGACGAATCCGGCGTGACCGCCACCACGGACGACGGCGCTCCCGTGAACCGCTTTTTCGAACCTTTCCGCGAACCGGCCCTCCTCCTCGCCTCGGAAGACTCGGTCGCCACTCTGAAATGGTGGCTGGAACGCCCTGCCGAAGTTCTCTGGCTGGACTTGCCGGGGCATCGGGTCAAGGCGGTATTGCCCTGACCGCCCTCTTTCTTTTTCCTTTTCGATTCCGAAAACCCCATGTCCACGAGCACGGCCGCCTACCTCCTCATCAACAACAACAACACCCGGACCAAATTCGCCCTCGCCTCCGGCGGCGAACTGCTCGAGCACCGCTCCCTCGCTTCGCGCGAGGTCACTGCGGATTCCGTCGCCGCGCTCCTCGCCGACTGGCGCTATGAATCCGTCGTCCTCGCCTCGGTCGTGCCTGCGAACGTCCCCGTCCTCGTCGCTTCCCAGTCCGGGCGGGAGCTGGTCGAGGTCTCCCACCGCATCTCCCTCGGCGTGGCGATCGACTTTCCCGAACCGGCGAAGATCGGCGCCGACCGGCTCGCCAACGCCGTCGCGGTGGCACAGCGGCGCTTTGATGGACCCGTCATCGTGGTCGATTTCGGCACCGCCGTGACCTTTGACATCATCGACCGGAGACCCGCCTACATCGGCGGAGTGATCGCTCCCGGCCTCGACGCGATGCGCCACTATCTCCACCAGAAAACCGCCCTCCTTCCCAAAATCGATCTCGCCCGTCCCGATACCGCCATCGGAAAAACGACTGTCCACGCGATGCAGTCGGGCGCCTTTCACGGTTACCGCGGTCTCGTCAAAGAAATCCTACAACAGATCGAAGGGGAAATGGGCGAAACGGCAAAAGTGATTGCCACCGGAGGATATGCGGGTTTGATAGCCGAAGGGCTGCCGATGATCACTTCGGTCGAACCCTACCTCACGATGCAGGGACTTCTGCATGTCGCCCACTTGAATTTCACCCCATGACAAACAAACCGACACCGGTCATTGGAATCGACTTCGGAGGTACTTCCGTGAAACTCGCCGTCGTCGGGGGGGAAACCCTCCTCACCAGTGTCTACCGAATCCCCACCCAGGATTTCGACAATCCCGGGCAGCTCATCGACCGCATCGCCGACGAGATCGCCAAAATCCGGCTCGAATTTCCGGGGGTCGGCGCCATCGGCATCGGCGTCCCCGGCGCGGTGAACTCCCTCACCGGCGTGACCTACAACCTCACCAACGTCAAAGGCTGGTCCGAGGTGCCCCTGCGCGACATCATCGTGGCAAAAACAGGTCTCCCCACCGTGATCGAAAACGACGCGAACTGCATGGCCTACGCCGAGTGGAAATTCGGGGCCGCCAAGGGCTGTCACCACGCCGTTTGTGTGACCCTCGGCACCGGAGTCGGCGGAGGTCTCATCCTCAATGACGAACTTTTTCGCGGCGCCAATTGCGCCGCCGGTGAAATCGGTCAGATGGGCATCCATCTCGATGGGGTCCCCGGCCCCTACGGCAATACCGGGGCCTTGGAGCGCTACATCGGCAATCGCCAGATCGGCGAGATGGCGGCACGGTTTTATACGGAAAAAGAACTGGCCCCGCCTCCTGATCTCTCTCCCGAAACCCTCGCGGAACTCGCCGTCGGCGGAGACGCGGTCGCTCTCGCGGTCTGGAGCGAAGTGGCCCGTTGCCTCGGCTACTGTCTCATGAACGTGGTCTACCTGCTCAATCCGGAGGTCATCGTCATCGGCGGCGGCGTCTCCGAAGCGGGGGAGCTCCTCTTCACTCCCCTGCGGGAAAGCCTGCGCAACTCCCTCACGGCGGAGTGCTTCGATCATCTCCTCATCGTCCCGGCCTGCTACGGCAACACTGCCGGCATTCTCGGCAGCTCGGCGATGGCGGCGAGGCTGTGCGAAGAGTGAGGGCGCGGCGGAATCCGAGCGGAGGGAAGCCGTTCTTCGAGAAACTTATTTCTCGAAAAGTTTCAGGCATTCTATATTTTTCGTAAATGGTAACGATGAAAATTTTCTGTTTTCTGGCACGGGTGCTGCTTTACACGCTGTCACAGAAAATATTTCGGTGGATGCCGGAACAAAAAACAGTGATACGACTTGCTATTCAATCCATACACCCAGACAAATCAGAATGAAAAAAGCACTCCTAATTGCCGGCCTCGGTGCCATGACCCTCGGCGTGAACGCCGGGGACTGGGGCAAAGCCCCCGTGGGAAAAGCCCCGGTCATCGAAGAGTGTGTCGATCTCGGCGGCGAGATCAGCGTTGGCTACGACACGGACTACCTCTTTTACGGGGTTCGTTTCGCCCGCGACAGCGTCTGGACCGACGTGAACTACACCTTTGACGAGCTTGCCATTCCGATCAACGTCGGGGTCTGGTACCTCAACGGGATCAACGGCGGCGGGAGTGGTTACGACGAGCTCAACCTCTACGCCAGCGCGGAACTCGGCACTTTCGCCGGATTTGATGTCGCGGTTGGCTTCACCCATCTTTCCTTCCCCGAGTTTCGCAGCAACGTGACCAGCACGGGCGGGTACTCGGAAGCCGATCTCAGCATCTCCCGCAGCCTCGGTTTCGTCGATCTCACCTACAGCGCCGTCTCCGCCTTCGGAGGCAGGGGCACGGCGTCGGGATGGTTCCACGATCTCGGATTCGAAAAATCATTCGAGCTGACCGACACCATCAGCTTTGTCCTCGGCGGCGGTGTCGGTTACGCCGACGGCTACACGGACAGCGGCACCTTCGGTCTCCTCCGGGATTCCGGTTGGAACCACTACTACGCCACCGCCTCGCTTCCGATCCAACTGAACTGCCGGACGGTCCTGACCCCCTACGTCGGGTACCTCGGTGCTCCCGATACCTGGGTCGCCGATGGAATCAATGTGGGTCCGGGCCCCCAGTCGGACATCCTCCACGGCGGGGTTTCCCTCACCGTTTCCTTCTGATTCATTCCGCTCGGGTTCCCCCGAAAGAGACGGAACCCAATCTCAAATCGCCTTCCCCTCGGGGAGGGCGATTTTTTTTGTGCCCGGCGGGCGCAGGTCACATTCCGCGGATCCGCCCCGCCAGCTCGGGCAGGGTCTCCAGTCTTCGGAAAATAAAGGCCTCGCTCGCGCTTCTGGCTCGGGCGGCCCCTTCCGCGTCCGGTGCGGGGATTCGCGAGGCCGCGACAAAAAAGCATCTCGATCTGTCAAGACCGTCCTGCTCCAATGGCTCACTTCAACCGGAGCCGGTATTCTCCAAAACCCCGGCAAGCAAGCGCTTCAGTCGCTCATCCGCCTGGCGATGGCGTATCCTTCCGCGTCGGCGTTGTTGCGGACCTCGCGAAAGAGCCGGTCGATCTTCATGCGGGTGATGCGGCAAAAGTGGAGGACCGACGGCACCCGTTCGTCTCTCTCGTCCTTGCCGTTTTTCACCCGCTGCCCGGTGTAGGCCATCGCGGCGGTCATCGCGAAGAGTTCGGCCCCGATTTCGACAAAACGACCGAGGAGAACTTGCTTTTTCTCCAGCTTGGGACCGTGGCGCAACATCGCGTGGAAAAGGCGGCGGGCGAGGCGGCGGCTGAGGGCGCGGACGCGGCGGGATTCGGCGCGGAATTCGGGAAGGACTCCGGTTTCACCGCGCCAGGCGGGCATCCACAAAAGCGGATACCAGCGTCCGTAATACCAGGCCGAGCGCAGGGCGGCTTTGGCGCGTTCCTGCATCGGCAAGGTCGAGTTCAGGACCGGTCCGCCCATTTTCAGATGCGGATCGAGAGCTTCGCGGGCGATGAGGAGACGCATGATCTCACTCGAACCCTCGAAGATGGTGTTGATGCGGCTGTCGCGCAGAAAACGCTCCACCGGAACCGGATCGTCCCCGCGGGCGGCGAGGGAATCGGCCGTCTCGTAGCCGCGTCCGCCGCGGATCTGCATGGTCTCGTTGACGATGTCCCAGCCGCGCTCGGTGCCCCACATTTTGGCGAAAGCGGCTTCGAGCCGGATGTCGGAGGTCTTGTCCCGGTCGACCAGCAGGGAGACATAGCGAACCATCGCTTCCATGGCGAAGGTCTCCGCTTTGATCCGGGCGAGCTTTTGGGCGATGGCGTCGTGGTGTGCCACCGGCGCGCCCCACTGGACGCGGCGTCCGGCCCAGTCGGTGGCCCATTCGAGACAGCGCCCGGCCATGCCGACGCAGGCGGCGGGAAGGGTGATGCGTCCGGTGTTGAGGGTGGTCAGGGCGACCTTGAGCCCGCGCCCTTCGCCGAGGACAACATTCTCCCCGGGCACGCGCACGTCGGTGAAACGGATCACCGCATTGTAGAGCGCGCGCAGACCCATGAAGTGACAGCGGTGCGTCACCTCCACGCCGGGGGTGTCGGTCTCGACGAGAAAAGCGGTGATCCTGGGGCGCTCGGGCGTCGAGTCGGCCATGCGGGCCATCACGATGATGACTCCGGCTTTGGTACCGTTGGTACACCAGAGTTTTTCTCCGTTGAGGAGGTAGTCTCCGCTCTCCGGATCGAGGGTCGCGGTGGCTTCTATCTTCGCCGGATCGGACCCCACGTTTGATTCTGTCAGGGCGAAGGCGGAAATCTCACCACGGGCGCAGCGCGGCAGGTATTTTTTCTTTTGTTCCTCCGTTCCGAAAACGAGGAGCGGCTGCGGCACGCCGATGGATTGGTGCGCCGAGAGCAGGGCGGTGAGGTTGCCGCAATGCCGTCCGAGGAGCATCGCCGCCCGCGAGTAGTTGGTTTGGGAGAGCCCCAGCCCGCCGTACTCGCGCGGGATTTTGATGCCGAAGGCTCCCAGCTCGGCGAGACCGGCGATGACTTCGTCGGGGATTTCCCCGCTGCGGTCGATCTCGTCGGGATCGACTTTTTCTTCGAGAAACACTTCGAGCTGTTTCAGAAAAGCATCCCCCTGATCCTCGTCCTCGAGGGACTGGGCCGGAAAAGGCAGGATGGAATCAAAGAGCGGCCGTCCCATGAAAAGCGATCCGCCGAAACTGCCCCGCGGTCCCGCTTCGACGCGGGAGGCTTCGGCGAGTTCGAGCGCGGCCCGCTCTTGCGGCGACATCTTGGAAGTGTCAATGGCAGAGGCCGGGACACCTCGTTCCGGGAGTTCGGTGTTTTTGTTCATGGAAAGATTGTTATTATATGGTTCGGTTAGTCAAAGGGGAGGGAATCGGGGAAGAGGGCTTGGTTCCGCTTTCGAGAGTGGCGGCGTAGGCGAGCGGACCTCCGCGGAAGGGGGCAAACCCCGTCCCCAGAATCATCGCGAGATCCACCTCGTCGGCGGACCCGACAATGCCCTCGGCGAGACAGCGTTCCGCTTCGGTCACCATGAGACCGGCGAGACGGGCCGCGATCTCCGCCGCCGGGATGTCTCCATCCGGATTTTCCCCGGCGGAGGGGGAAATGTTTCTCCCGCCGCTGTGGTCGTAGAATCCGCGTCCGCTTTTTTTCCCGAGATGCCCTTCGGCGACGAGCCGGGTGAGCACCGCCGGAACAAGGAAACGATCCCCGAAAGCCTCCGCCATCGTTCCGGCGACATGCGCGGCGACATCAAGACCGACTTCGTCGAGGAGGCGGAGCGGTCCCATCGGCATCCCGAAGTCGAGCATGGCCTCGTCGATTTTCGCAGGGTCCGTTCCCGCGTCGACCAGGTGCCCCGCCTCGATGAGGTAGGGCATGAGGATGCGGTTGACGAGAAAGCCCGGCGAGTCCTTCACCACGACGGGCAGCTTCCCTATCGCTCGCACAAAGTCGAGGGTTCGCTCGACTGTTTCCGGCGAGGTGAACTCCGTCACCACCACCTCGACGAGTTTCATCCGGCTGACCGGATTGAAGAAATGCAATCCGATGATCCGTTCGGGATGTTTGACGCCTTCCGCCGTGCCGAGATCCGTGATCGGGAGGGCCGAGGTGTTGGTCGCGAGAATCGTTCCGGGTGAGGTCCTGGCGGAGAGATCGGCGAAGATTTTCTTTTTCACCGCAAGATTCTCCACCGCCGCTTCGACGGCCAGATCACAGCGATGCAGCGGCACGGGCGAGGCCGAGGGAAAAACGAGGTCGAGTTTTCTTCCCGCTTCATGGCGTGTCAGGATTCGCTTTTTCACCGCTTCGGCAAAGAGGCCCGAGATCGAATTCATCCCCGCCGCGACCCGATTCTCGTCGAGGTCCCGCAGGGTCACGGGGTATCCTTTCGCCGCCAGCCATTGCGCGATCCCCGAACCCATCACCCCCGCACCGACCACAGCGGTGGCGCGGACGGGCGCGAGAGTTTTCCGGTCGATGGACTTGTCGTAACGGAAATGTTTGGCCTGCTCCTGCAGGAAATGAATCCGCATCAGGTTCCGCGCCGCGTCCGTCCTCGCGAGGCGGACAAAGGCATCGGACTCGCGGGCGAAGGAGGCGGCCTCATCACCGGAGGCCCCGCGTCGCACCACGTCGAGGGCTTCGAGCACGGCGGGGTAATGGCCGCGCGTTTTTTTCATCAGATTCCGCCGGACCCAAAAGCCGATCACCGCCGCGCTGAGCGGATTGTTGGTGAGCCAATGAGAGGAACGCCGGACTGCGGGCTCCTCCAAAAGCGCGAGGGCGCGGCGGCGGAGATGCTCGCGGGGGACCAGCTCGTCGATGAGACCGAGTTTCCGTGCATGGGCGGGAGCGAGCCGTTTTCCCGAGAGGATGAGATCGAGCGCCCGGGGCAGTCCGATGAGCCGGGGCAGCCGGGTTGATCCGCCCCAGGCCGGGAGGATGCCGAGGAGAGTCTCGGGCAGCCCGATGCGGGTCACCTTCGCATCACTGGCGATGCGCCGGTCACAGGCGAGGGCGAGCTCCAGGCCGCCGCCGACGCAGGCACCGTGGATCGCGGCGACGGTGGGAATCCCGAGGGCGGCGATGCGGGAAAAAAGAGCCTGTCCCCGCTCGACGAGCGCACCGAGATCCTCGGAAGTGCGACCGGTGACAGCGTCGCGAAGCACTTCGAGATCGGCTCCGGCGATAAAGACGGTCGGTTTTTCGCTTAGGAAAACGAGTCCGTGTGGTTTCAGCTTCTCCACCGCCCGCAGGGCGATATCGAGTTCGTAGAGAGTCAGCCCGTCGAAGATATTGACTGATTTGTCAGGGTTATCGAAAAGGATCAGGGCGGTCCGATTGTCCGTCATCTCAAGATGCAGTCGTCGCGGGCGACGCGCCGGTGGTTCACTGTGATGATTTCCAGTGGGGGATGGGGTTCGGATCGTGGAGTTCATGGTGCTTGTCTTTCTGTGTCAGAGGGTTTCGAGCCAGGCGGCGGCACCCTGTCCCCCGCCGATGCAGAGACTGACGAGGGCGCGTTTGCCACCGGTGGCCCGGAGCTGTCTCAGGGCGGTGAGGACGAGGCGTGCGCCGGTCGCGCCGACGGGATGTCCGAGGGCGATGGCGCCGCCGCAGCGATTGAGACGGTCTTCCGGCAAGGCGAGTCCGTCGAAGTCGGGCGTTTTGAGCAGCCGGATCACCGCGAGGACCTGGGCGGCAAAGGCTTCGTTGACTTCGACGAGGTCGGCGTCCTGCGGACCCAGGCCGGTTCTCTCGTGGAGATCGCGAATCGCAAAGGCCGGGCCGAGTCCCATGCGTCGCGGATCACATCCGCTGTAGGCGTGATCGACGAGGCGACCGAGCGGCTCCAGCCCGAGAGCCTCCGCTTTGGCAGCGGTCATGACGAGGAGGGCGACCGCCCCGTCGGTGATTTGCGAGCTGTTTCCCGGCGTGACGGTGCCGGTGCGACCTGCGAAGGCGGGGCGCAGACGGGCGAGCGCCTCCAGGGTTTGCTGTTCCCGGATGCCGTTGTCGTGATCGACAAAACCGGCTTTGCCACCGGGGAGATAGACCGGACAAATTTCGGAAGAAAAGATCTCGCGGGCGGCGGTCGCCTTGCGATGGGAATCGAGGGCGAAGAGATCTTGTTCCTCCCGGCTGATGCCAAAATCCCGGGCGAGGACTTCGGCGGTTTCCCCCATGTTCAGCCCCGAAACCGGATCGGTCAGACCGAGTTTGAGTCCGATCACCGGGGCGAAATCCGAGGGACGGAAAGCCGAGGCCGCAGCTACCCTGCCGCCCGCAGTTTTCGCACGCGTGAGTGCGGCGAATTTGGCAGCTGCGGCCAAAGAGAAAAGGAGAGGGATGCGGGACATGTTTTCCGTCCCGCCGACGATGAAAATTTCTCCGCGCCCGGTCGCGGCTCGATCGCTGGCCGTCGTCAGGGCCTCGAGACCGCTGGCACAGTTGCGGTGCACGGTCATCGCGGGTGTCTTTTCGGGGAGTCCGGCGCGCAGGGCGATGACCCGGGCGATGTTCGCGGCGTCGGCGGGTTGGGAAACGCAGCCGAAGATGACCTCATCGACGAGGGCGGGGTCGAGTCCGGTCCGGGCGAGGAGGGTTTGCACCACGATCCGACCCTGTTCGGTCGCGTCGATTCCGGCGAGCGCACCGCCCATTTTGATGAAAGGTGTGCGCACCCCATCGACAATGACGAGGGAACCGGGGGAGGGGATGGAAGCGGATCGGTTCATGATTCGGACACAGGGGTGAGTTCGGGTTTGCCGCCGCCGCCGAGGGCGACGTCGCGGTGATCGACGACTTTTTCTTCCTTGAGCGCCCGTCCGACGCCCTGGAGCGAGCGGAGCTCTCTGGCGTCGTGAAATTCGACCCGGTTCGGGGTCACTTCGGTGACGGCGCGGAAACGCTTTTCAATTTCAGTGATGAGGGAGGGGCGTGAGACCCGTCCGCGCGGAGCGACGTGGACGACAATCTCATCGGGGGCGAGCGGGTCGTCGTTGCGTTTGCGCAGCTCGATCTGCCAGGTCCCGATGCGGTCGATGTTGTCGAGGATATTCTCCAGTTCGTTGAAATTGACGAGAGTTCCTTTCACCTTTCCGATGTGGAGGCGGCGCACGTCGGTGACGCGGGAAATATCGCCGAGGAGACGGGGCAGGATGCGGCCGCAGGCGGGGCAGGGGAGGTAGGTGAGTCCGCCGGAGATATGGTCGCCGGTGCGATAGCGGATCACAACACTGCCGCGGCTGGCCAGCGGGGTGAAAACGATCTCGCCGGGTTCTCCTTCCCCGAGGGTTTTCCCGGTGTCGGGGTCGATGATCTCGATGATGCCGAGGTCGGGCGAAAGGTGGTAGCCGGGAGGCTCCGCGAGACCGGTGGCGGGGCATTCGGGCCAGGCCATCTTGGCTTCGGTCAATCCGTAGGTCGCCATCACGTCGACTTTTCCCGAGCCGAGTTCGGCACAGAGGGCGCGCAGTTTGCGCCGCGTGCCCGGCGGCACTTTTTCACCACCGAGGACGATCTTTTTCAGATTGGGAGATTCGATCCCGCGTTCCACCGCGATCTGGAGGACGTGATAGAGGAAAGTCGGCATGCCGATGAGGGCGTCGGGCTTGAGCCTTTCGAGAAAGCGGACGTTTCCCTCCGTTCCCATGACCTTGCCTCCGCCGGAGGAGAGGGTGAAGGTGTTGTAGCCCAGTCCCGCGTAGTGCGCCTGCCAGAAAGCGAGGTGCGGGGCGAAAGGAAACATGTTGATGTGCCGGAACTCGGGCCGTGATTCACAGATCTCCATCATGCGGCGTCCTGTCACGGCCAGAATATCAAGGTCATGGGCACTGTAGAAAAACGGCACCGGCTCGGCCGAGCGCCCCGTCGTGCTGGTCATGAGGAGGGGGCGATATTCTTTTTCAAACCCCTCCTTCACCGCCGCCGGGCCGCGCCGGAGCGCCCGGAGGATCGTCCCGGGGCGGCGTTTCAGGATCGCCTCGTCAGGCACCAGAACAAAATCCCTGACCCGCGAACCGCCTTCGGGATCATCGACGAGATGCCGCTTCGAGGTGAAGGGGATGCGCTCCAGATCCTCGAGGGTTTGTATGGAGCGGGGATCGATCCCCTCTTTTGCAAAAAGCTTCCGGTAGTATGCGGAAAAGGGCACGACCTGTTCGTCGAGATAACGCCGCAGCCGCCGCCCCTGACGGTGGCGAAGTTCGTCGGGAGAGAGGGAACCCCAATGCTTGTCGAGTATTTCCTTTTTCATAAGCAGGCGGCTTTCTTCAATGAGGGGATGATGTCAGGTTTTTCCTTTTCCGTTTTTTCGGGAGATTCGAGGAGCGCTTTGATCTGGGGCAGCATGCCCTCGGCGGCGGTGCGACCGAGGGCGATGTAGTCGCGGTAGTTGTTGTAGTCGTGCCAGCGGGGCACCGGACTGATTGCCGGGATGAGAACATCAGCGTGGGCCGCGCTGCTCTCGACGAGACGCATTTGCGAACCCATCGCGGCGCCCCGGAGGATGTCGAGGAAGTGCTGCCGTTCCTCCGCGCCATCGAGGTGGAGCCCGGCGACGTCATCCACCTGCCGGGCGACGTGTCCGATGCCCTGTACGTCGTGCAGCGCGGCGCCTGTACGGTCCACTACGCGAACAAC
>CAYLJC010000040.1:0-3836 GCA_964383345.1 uncultured Akkermansia sp.
GTCCGCCTATCTCGCCCGGCTGCAGAACCGGGCGGGGGACAAGCCGCTTTTCATCTCCGAGTTCGGGGCCGACGCGCTGCGCCACGGAGATCTCGGGCAGGCGGAGATTCTCGACCGTTATCTCGAGGCGGCGGGACGATCGGGGGTGGCGGGTTCGACGATTTTCGCCTGGAGCGATCACTGGCAGCGCGGCGGCAGCACCGTGGAGGGATGGGAATTCGGCCTGACGCGACGCGACCAATCGGAGCGTCCCGCCGTCGATGTGGTGAGGGAATCCTGGGGGCTTTGGGAAAAGCCGTCGGATTGCCTCTCCCTGGCGGATCCACCTGCCATCTCGGTCATTGTCTGCACCCACAAAGGCAGCGCGACGCTGGTGGAGTGCCTCGACTCGCTCCTCGCGTTGAATTACCCGGCGGTGGAACTGCTCCTCGTCAACGACGGTGCCGATCCCCGGGTGGAGGATCTGGCGCGTTCCTATGAAACGGTCCGCTATTTTGCGGTCGAACACTGCGGTCTGAGCGCGGCGCGCAACACCGGGGCGGCGGCCGCGACGGGGGAGATCCTCGTCTACACCGACGACGACTGCATCGCCGAACCGGATTGGTTGCAATGGATCGCGGAACTTTTTTCCCACGATCCGAAGATCGGTGCGGCAGGGGGACCGAACATCCCGCCGTCGGCGGAAACGGCGGCACAGGCCCGGGTCGCGGCGGCACCGGGAGGACCGGCCCATGTGCTCCTGAGCGATACCCGGGCGGAACATCTTCCGGGCTGCAACCTCGCGGTGCGGAAGTCGGTCTTTGAAGAGGTCGGCGGGTTCAATCCTGTCTTTCGCACGGCGGGGGATGATGTTGATATTTGCTGGCGGATTCTCGCGGCGGGATACGAGCTGGGTTTTCATCCGGCCGCTTTTGTCTGGCATCACCGCCGTTTTTCGTATGCCGCCTATTTCCGTCAACAGATGGGCTACGGACGGGCCGAGGCGCTCCTGATGCCGATCCATCGGGAGCGTTTCCGCGGCGCGGGCGGGGCGATCTGGCGAGGACAGGTCTACTCCTCGGGAGGGAACCGCGGAGGGGCGTTCGTTTATCACGGGCACCACGGCTACGAGCCGTTTCAGTTGGTCTATCCGGAGAGGGAGTCGGGATTGTCCGAGGCTCTGCTCCACGTGCTCTGGTGGGCGGGTGTCGCGGGATTCGGGGCGGGGGCGATTTTTTTCCCGATTCTCCTGTTCCCTATGGGATTGATGATCGCGGGTTCGCTGATGATCGCGCTGCAGCGGGCGGGCCGGGCCGTGATCGATCCGGCCTTCGACTCGACGAGTTCGCGCCTGGTCCTCGCGGGACTCATCCTACTCCAGGGATTCCTCCGCAGCGGGACGCGTCTGCTCGGCGGTTGGCGGGAGGTGAACTGGGCCGGGAGCATCCATTTCGTCGGAAACGAAGCGGTCGAAAAGCTCGCCTCGGGCTGGTGGAAACTGGGGGATGAAATGGCTTTTTGGAGCAGTGATAGGATCGGACGCGGGGAGCTTCTCGCGGCGCTCCTGGAGTCTTTTCCCCGGGCGGAGGACGATGCCACCGGCAAGACGGATGTCATCCTGAAACGCGGCTGGTTCTGGAACTGGGCGGCACTGACGGTGACCGAGTACCACGAGGGGGAGGGTCGGCTGACGCGGCTGCGTCTTCTCGCCCGGCCGCAGCGGGTCACGAGACTGATCGTGCTGCCGCTGCTGATCCTCGCTCCCTTCGCGGTGATGCTGGGATTCGGATTTCAGAGCGAACTGCTCACGCTGGGGCTGCTCTATGTCACGGTCTCGGTCGCGGCGAAGCTTTTCATGTGGCTGCGTCGTCCTCGCTTTACCAAAATCGCGCGATCAGTGGGGTTGGAGCCGCTTTGAGAGTGTCCGGGCGACGGCTCGGATTATGATTTCTTTTCCCCGAGGAGAGAGAGGGTGATCTTCCGGAGATGGGGCGCGCGCCGGTGCTCAAAAAGGAAGACGCCCTGCCAGGTCCCGAGAGTGAGGCGACCGTCGACGAGGGGGATGACTTCGCTGGTGCGGGTCAGGGCCATGCGGAGATGGCTGGGGCTGTCGTCGGGGCCTTCGTAAGTGTGGACGAGGAAAGGAAGAGTCTCGGGGACGAGATGATCAAAAAAGGAATGGAGGTCCGTCCTCGCCTCGGGATCGGCGTTTTCCATGATGACGAGGCTGGCGCTGGTGTGCCGGACAAAGGCGGTGAGCTGTCCGGTGACGATGCCGCTGGAAGCGACAAATTCGTGGAGGGTCTCGGTGAGTTCGTAGGTTCCTTTGCCCCGGGTCGGGACGGTGATTTCCGTGCTGAGGGCTGCGAAAGACATGATGCGATACGGGTGGGGATTATGGAGTGGGAAGGTTCGGGTCGGGCGGGGGCAGCAGGTAGCAGACGGCTTCGCGGTCGTTTCTCGCGAGGAGATATCGTCCCGCCACCGCCGGGGTGTTCCAGGTCATGGAGGAGAGGGCGGCGAGGCGGCCTTCCTCGTGAAATTTTTCCGGATCGACCCGACCGACGACGATATCCCCGGCCTCGGTCTGAACGAGGAGGCGGTCGGCGAAAAGAAGATGCTGACCGAAACCGAATTTTTCCCTCTTCCAGACACGTTCGCCGGTGGCGAGGTCGATGCAGGCGAGGCGGCCTTCGTCGAGTCCGTAGGCGTGGTCACCGACGATGACGGGCGAACTGAATTTTGTTTTCATCCGGTTCGTTTTCCATTGCTCGCTCACGGTGAAGGCCCCGTCGGGAGCGTCCCTCGTGATCCGCAAGAGCAGGCTGCCGGCGCCGTAGCTTGCGGTGACGAGGAGGCCGTTTTCCCCGTAGGCGACGGGCTGGGCGACTTTGGGGAATTTTCCCGGCCAGGGATGTCGCCAGAGTTCGGTGCCGGTCGCGGGATCAATTCCGCTGACGTCGGTGGCGTTGATGCTGACGATTTGAAGGAGCCCGCCGTAGGTCATGAGCCGTGGGGAGCTGTAGCTCGCGCCACCCCCATGGTAGATCCAGACGGTCTCTCCGGTGAGCGGATCGAGGGCGATGAGGGTGGGGCCGGGGGAGTCGGGTCCGGCGAAGACAATCGCGTTTTCCGCCGGGAGGACGAGGGGCGAGGTGGCCATGCCCCAGCGCTGGATGCCTCCGTCGAACTCGCGGAGGAGTGCGCGCGACCAGATCGACCGACCGGTCTCGAGGTCGAGGCAGTTGACGATGCCGGTGGCCCCCATGGCGTAGACTTTTCCCTCGAAAATGACGGGGGTGCCGCGGGGACCGTCGCCGCCCATCGCCGCGCCGCTGTTCTCCGCCCGCTCCAGAAGGAGGCGGACCTGCGGATCCCGGTGATGCCAGAGATCGGTGCCGCTGAGGAGGTCGAGGCAGGTGATGTGCTCGTCGTCGCCGACCTGCTGTTGGGTCAGGACGCGCTGGCCCGAGACGGCGAAACTGGACCAGCCTTTTCCCATCGGACGCCGCCAGAGCAGGGTGGGCGGGTAGGTCGTCCAGTCGGGGTGGAAGGGCAGATCCTCCCACATCCCGTTGCGATCCGATCCGAGGAAGCCGGGGAGTTCCGCGAGGGCGGTGTCATCGATTGGCGGGTTGGGGGCGGTGCCGGATGGGCGTGTCGTCGCCGGAGCCGCCGATCGGACGGGGGGCGTTTCCCAGATCCAGGACAAGCGGGGAAACGAGGATCCGCCGGTTGAGCCTTCGTAGCGGAGGAGTTGCGAGGCGAGAAAAGCGCTGGCGAGAAAAACGGCGAAAACGATCCCGAGGCGGCGCATTCTTCGTTTGAAAGGGGAGATTTTCGTTCTGCTCAACGCT
>CAYLJC010000040.1:3846-11452 GCA_964383345.1 uncultured Akkermansia sp.
ACCGAAGAGCAGATACCAGAGCCCGAAGAGTCCCAGCCAGCCGAGCACAACGGCGGGGAGGAACCAATTCAGATAGGTCATTTCCTGCAGGAGGATTCCGATGAAAAGCGCCGGCCCGAGCAGGAGGATGAGGAGGAAGCCGGGGATGCGGAGGCGTTGGATCATCAAAAAAAGGGGAGTGGCGTCGGGAATGTGACCGAAGGTAACACAGAATACGCGTTCGATTCCCGCCTCCGCGTTGAAATCTTTCGCGGGTTCTCCGTGCCGCCCCGGTTTTTCCCGGTGATCGTCGGTTTTTTCGCGTGACAAATCCGTTGCCCTTGCTTTGCTCCACGGGGTGAAGACCATTTCCCCCTCCGACCTCGGCGAACCTTTTTATGAAGGTTCGGTGCAGCGCCTCTTCGCCGTGCCGGGAGACGACTCCGTCATGGTCACGCAGACGACTTCGCGGGGATCGGTTTTCGACGTGGGAGCGCTCTTCGAGATCGAGGGGAATGATGTCAACCGGGCTCTTTTTCGTCATGTCCTCTACAGCCGGATGTCCGATCCGGAGGTGTGGCGGCAGGTCCGGGCCGCGATACAGGAGGCCCCCGAACTCGATGAGGCCTACCGCCGCGATCTGCTTTCGGGTTTGCTGGAGAGCTGCTGCGAACGCGGCGCGCGGACCCATCACGAGGGCATGCTCGATGCCGTCACCGGGGAAGTGTGTCGCAGCGGTGTGCCGCAGAATCCGAGCGCCTGTAATGTGGTGCGGAAATACCAGATCCTGAAGCCGGTTCGCACGAACTTTCTCGGTGCGTCTCTCTTTGACTATTCGCAGTTTCCTCAGGAGGACGGTTTTGTGGTTCCGCTGGAGTACATCGTGCGCTTCGGGATCACCAGTGCGAGTTCGGTGTTTCGGAAACACGCGGCGATGGATTCTGCCGCGCGCCGGGCTTTCGAGCAGGAGCTCGGGGTCTCGCGTCCGCTGGAGGCCTGGCAATATCTCGAAAAACCGATCAGTGATTTCACCAGCAAATTCGAGCCCGAGGACCGGATGGTCAGCAAGCAGGAGGCGCTCGTGATGAGCGGTCTCAGCGGCGCACGCTTCACCGACAGCGGCAAGCTTGCGGTGCTCGGGGCCTGGGCGGTGCGCCATCTCGTCGAGGAGATCGGGTTGCGCCTCTGGGACATCAAGTGGGAGTTCGCGAAAGACGGGGACGAACTGGTCTTTGTCGATACCATCGACACCGACTCGATCCGCGCGACGATGTTCATCGAGGCTGCGGGCGGCAGGTTCGTGACGCACTACAACAAGCAGGCGATGCGCGATTATTTCGCTCTCCTCCACGACGACTGGATCTCGGGAATCGCGGAAGCCAAGGCTCTCGGGCGACAAGCGGGGGTCGCTTTCACTGAAATCCTCCGGACGGGGCAGGAAAAAGGCGACTACGCTCCCACTCCGGAGGTCGATCCGGTTTTCCTCGCCTTGCAGGTGCGGAAAATGGCCGCGATCCGCGAGTATATCACCGGAGCGGCGTCGGCCGGGAGCGTGGGTGCGGTCCTGGAGGAGGTCGGACGCGAAGAGATCGAATTTTATCGGGCGAAGGGAGTTCTCGAGGGATTGCGAAAAATAAACGGGATCTCTCCATGATGTGCGGTTGACTCGACCCGAATCCGGCCTAGGAAAAGAAACAACCTCGAAACGGGAAAACCCCTGTTTTCATCCATGCGGGAAACTTACGAAATCAGTGATCGCTTCCTCGAAGCCGGTGACGCCAACCATCTTCTCTACGAGCCGCTGGGCGGCGGTCTGACCTTCCGTCGGACCCGCCGTTACGAGCTGGAGTTCGAAGGCGGGCCCGACGAGGTGGAGGCATTTGTGCGCAAAACGCTCTTCGACGAGATCAGCCAGGAGCTCCACCGGGGCGAGGATCCGGCGCTGCAAGGTTTCGCCTTTTTTCTCGACTACGGAATGAAGCCCGGGGCTCTCGATCTCGAAAAAGAGGCCATCCTCCGCTATTTCGAAGGCATCGCGGAGCCGGGATTCACTCTGACCAGCCTCAGGATTCGCCAGCGCATTTATCTTTTCGGCGGGAAAACGGATGAGTCGGATCGTTTTGTCCGCGACATCTGCAACCCGGCGATCCACCAGTGGAACGTGACCCATGCCCATGTCTGATTCTTCGACTCTTTCTCCCCTCGATCAGATCGCCGAAGCCCCGGCGGACCACTACCGCGTCCTCAAGATTTCGGATCTCGACGGGGACAGGCTCCTCGAACTGAGCCGGTTCATGAAACTCTCGCTCTCGCGCGATGACATGCTTGCGGTGCAGGACATCTACCGGGAATGGGAGCGGGAACCCACCGACGTGGAACTCGAGGTCATCGCCCAGACCTGGAGCGAGCATTGCAAGCACCGCATCTTCGGGGCGACGATCACGCATGAGGGCGAGGGCGGGACCGAGACGGTGGACTCGCTCTTCAAGACCTACATCCGCGATGTCTCGCAGCGCATTTTTGACAAAAAACCGGGTTTTGTCCTGTCCGCCTTTCACGACAACGCCGGGTTCATCACCCTCGACGACAATCTCGCGGTTTGTCTCAAGGCCGAGACCCACAACCACCCCAGCGCGATCGAACCCTACGCCGGAGCCAATACCGGACTCGGCGGAGTCATCCGCGACATCCTCGGCGCGGGCAAGGGGGCCAAGCCGATCGGCTCGCTTGATGTTTTCTGTTTCGGGGCACCCGACACCACGATGGACCACATCAAGGCCGAGGACGTCATTCATCCGCTCGGGGTGATGCGCGGTGTGGTCCGCGGGGTGCGCGACTACGGCAACCGCATGGGCATTCCCACGATCAGTGGCGCGATCCAGTTCGACGACGCTTACATTTACAATCCCCTCGTTTTCTGCGGGACCGCCGGGGTCATCCCCATCAAAGACATCGACAAAAAAGTCGAACCCGGAATGAAAGTCATCGCCGTCGGCGGCCGGACCGGGCGCGATGGTCTCCACGGGGCGACCTTTTCCTCCGCCGCGCTCGACACCGACAGCCACGAGTCGGATCAGCAGGCCGTGCAGATCGGGAATCCCATCGAGGAGAAAAAAGCGGCCGATTTTGTCCTCGCCGCCCGCGACAAAGGGCTCATCGGTTTCATCACCGACTGCGGGGCGGGTGGATTCTCCAGCGCCGCCGGCGAGATGCTCGAAGAGTGTGGAGGGACCATCGACCTCGACCAGGTGAAACTGAAGGAGCCCGGCCTCGTCAGTTGGGAAATTTTTATCAGCGAGAGCCAGGAGCGCATGGTCCTCGCGGTGGACGAAGCCGCCCTGCCCGAGTTGCGCAAACTCGCCGATTTGTATGAAACCGAATTGACCGAACTCGGCTCCGCCGATGGCAGTGGAATTCTCAAGGTCACCCATCACGGCAATACGGTTTGTCAGCTCGATTGTTCGAAACTCCACGACGCGCCGGTGCGCAGGCTCTCCTCCCGTTGGGAAAAGAAAACCGCTGCGGTCGATGCCCCGGTGCTCACCAACGCGGGAGCGGCTCTGCGCGATCTCTTCACCGACTTTGCCATCGTCTCGCGCGAACCTGTCATCCGCGAATACGATCACGAGGTTCAGGGCAACACCGTTCTCAAACCCCTCGCCGGAGCCAGCGGTGACGCTCCTCAGGATGCGACCGTCCTCCGCATCAGCGGAAGCGAACGGCTCATGTCCATGAGTGTCGCGATCCTGCCCGAATGGGGCAAGACCGATCCCTACGCGATGGGGGCCGCCTGTGTTGATGAATGCGTCCGCCAGCTCGTCGCCTCCGGAGCCGACCCGGACCGCCTCGCCATTCTCGACAACTTCTGCGTGGGCAATCCCGATGACGAAGAGGAACTCGGCGCGCTCGTCGAAACGGTCAAGGGCATCGCCGCCGCCGCCGAGGCCTACGGTGCGCCCTTTGTGTCCGGAAAAGACTCGTTCTACAATTATTTCGAGACCGAGGAGGGTCCCGTCTCCATCCCCGTGACCATTCTCATCAGCGGCATGGGCATCGTCGAGGAGGCCGAGCACGTCACTGGTGCCTCCCTGCGACGAGAGGACAGCCTCCTCGCGATCATCGGTCGCACCGGGGCCGCTCTGGGCGGTTCGGTCTTCGCCCGCCGTCACGATCTCGGCAACGCCGAAGTGCCCGGGACGTCATTCGACGAGGCCTTCCAATGCTATCGCCGCTACCACGAGGCGGTGAAACAGGGGCTCATTCTCTCCGCTCACGACGTTGGGGAAGGCGGACTCGCCGTCACTCTCGCCGAAGCCGCTTTCTCCGGAAAAGCGGGCCTCGAGATCGACCTCTGCGCGCTCCCGATGGACGACGACGCCTCCAGGGCGGCGATGCTTTTCGGGGAGTCACCCTCCCGCCTCGTCGTCGAGATCGCTCCGGAAAATCTCGAAAAAGTCGCGAAACTTTTTGAAGGACTTCCCTTCGCCGCTCTCGGACGAGCCACTTCCCACCATGCCAATCTCGTCGTGGACTGGGGCGAAGAAACCCTCATCAACGAGTCTCTCACCGATCTCAAATTGCTATGGAAGAACGGCCTTGCGCAGTACTACTGAAATTTCCCGGCACCAACTGTGACGAGGAAACCGCCCGCGCGCTGGAGGAGGTGGGTTTTGTCACGGAGACGCTTCCGATCTCCGCGCTGACCCCCGAGAAACTGGTCGGAGTCGCTCTGGTGGTATTGTCAGGCGGATTCAGCTATGGGGACTATGTCATGTCGGGGCGCATCGCCAGCCTCGTGACCGAGCAGAAAATCGGCACGACCCTCGGTGAATTCCGCGACAACGGCGGATTTATCCTCGGCATTTGCAACGGTTTCCAGATTCTCACCCAACTCGATCTGCTGCCCCCGGGCAGCCTCGTGGAAAATGCGAGCGGTCGTTTCCAATGCCAGTGGGTCCGGCTGAAAAACCTTGCGCCGACAAGTCCTTACCTCAGCCATCTCTCCGAAGAGTTCGAGTTCCCCATCGCCCACGCCGAGGGGCGTCTTGTCACCAAAGACAGTGCCGAAGCCGCCGCCTACCTGGAAAACGGAGCCGCCGCGCTGACCTACCTCGACGAGGTAAAGGTAAGTTTCGAAGGCATCGCCGGACTCCAGGACGAACGCGGCCGGGTCTTCGGCCTGATGCCTCATCCGGAGCGATTTTTGCATCGCCGACATCACTACGACCCCGACTGGAAGGGCGCGGGCGAAGACGAGAGTCGGGGTGCCGGGTACTATTTTTTCCGCTCCCTCCATGAATCCATTAGCCAATCGAACTGAATGAGCAGCGAATTCACCTACAAGGCCGCCGGCGTTGACATCAAGGAGGCGGCTGCGCTCGTCGGGGACATCGGCGAACTCCGTCGCAGCACCGAGGGAAAACGATCCCTCATGGGAGCTTTCGGGCTTTTTGCGGCGAGCTACGATCTCAGTGCCTACAAAGAGCCCGTCATCATGACCGGCTGCGACGGCGTCGGCACCAAGCTGGAGCTTTTGTTAGCGCACGACCAGCTCGAGATCGCGGGCAAGGATCTCGTTGCGATGAACGTGAACGACATTCTCACGACGGGCGGCGATCCCCTGATGTTTCTCGACTACATCGGGATCGGCAGTATCGACAAGGCGAAAATCAAACGCCTCATCTCCGGTATGGCCGAGTACCTCGCGAGTTGCGACTGCATCCTCGCGGGCGGCGAGACCGCGGAGATGCCGGGCATCGTGCCCGACGGGATCATCGAACTGAGCGGATTTTGCGTCGGCGCGGCCGAGAAATCTCAGCTGATCGACCCGACCCGCATCGAGGTGGGGGACAAGCTCATCGGATATCCTTCGGACGGACTCCACGCGAACGGCTGGAGTCTGGTTCGCAAAATTCTCAAGGCCAACCCCGGCCTCATCGACGACGATGAGTGGGGCGACTTCCTCGCTCCGACCCGGCTCTACCACGACGTGGTCGCGGGACTTCGCAAAAACGACATCGACATCCGGGCGATGGCGCATATCACCGGCGGCGGCCTCCCGGAAAACCTGGAGCGTCTTCTCGCCGGAAAAGGTGCCTCCCTCACGATTCCACGCTGGACTCTGGGAGCGATCCCCAAAGTCCTCGCTTTTGTCGACGACGCCGAGGCGATCAACACTTTCAACATGGGCTGGGGCTGGGTTGCCGTCGTTCCCGCCGGACAAGCCGAAACCGCCGCCGCCTTCCATCCGGGGGCGCGGAGCCTCGGGACGATCACGACCTCGGGAGGGGTGGAAGTGGAGATTGCCAATTGACCAGATGAGCGATCCCCTCCATCACGAATGCGGCATCGCCTTCGTCCGGCTGAAAAAGGATCTGGCCTACTATCACGATCGCTACGGCACGTGTTTGTGGGGTTTCCAGCGTCTCTATCTGCTCATGGAAAAGCAGCACAACCGCGGCCAGGACGGTGTCGGGATCGGTTGCTGCAAGCTGAACATGCCGCTGGGGCAGGCTTATCTTTTTCGCGAACGCAGCGCCGACCGCGATTCCCTCATCCGGGTGATGGAGGATCAACTCCGCCGCCTCCGCAAGCTGGAGCGCCGGGGGCGGCTCGATCCCAATGATCCGGACTCTTTCAAAAAGAATTTCGATTTTGGCGGTGAAGTCCTCCTCGGTCATCTCCGCTACGGCACCTCGGGCCGGTTCGGCAGCGGCGGCTGCCATCCCTATGTGCGTCGCACGAATTACCCGACAAAGACCCTCATGGTCGCGGGGAACTTCAACATGACGAACGCCCGCGATCTCAATCACCACCTCATCGACCGCGGCCAGCACCCCGTTTTTGACACCGACACGCAGACGGTCCTCGAAGAGATCGGGTATCATCTCGACGAAGTCCACGATGCGATCTACCGCCGCGAACGCGACGCCGGGACGGAGGGACGTCGCATCCCGGGGATTATTTCCGAACAGATCGATCTCACCCGCATCCTCGCCAAATGCGCCAAAAACTGGGACGGCGGCTACACCATCGCCGGCGTCGTGGGGAACGGGGATGGCTTTGTCTTGCGCGACCCCAACGGGATTCGTCCCTGTTTCTATTACGAGGACGAGGATGTCATCGCCTTCGCCAGCGAGCGGGTTCCGTTGATGACGGTTTTTAATGCCGAGATCGATCAGATCAGCGAGCTACCCCAGGGCAATGTCGCGGTGATGAAACGGTCGGGCGGTCTGGAGATCCAACCCTACGCGAAGCCCTGCGAGCGCACTCCCTGCTCCTTCGAACGGATCTATTTCTCCCGGGGCAATGACCCGGATATCTACCGCGAGCGGATGTGTCTCGGAGCGAATCTCGTTCCGCAGATCATGAAGCGGATCGAGAAAGATTTCGACAAGACGATTTTCAGCTTCGTCCCGAACACCGCCGAGATCGCCTACTACGGGCTCATGCACGGTCTCCGCATGCTGCGTCGCGACCAGGTGAAAGCGCAGATCCTCGCCGCCGCCCAATCCGGGGAACTCGAAGAATCCACCATCGACCTACTCATTCTGCAGAGTTGGCCGAGGGGAGAGAAGATCGCGCACAATGACATCAAGCTACGCACTTTCATCGCCCAGGAAAAAGG
>CAYLJC010000041.1:0-11296 GCA_964383345.1 uncultured Akkermansia sp.
CCCCACGGCGAGGGTGCCTTTTTCGGCTTGGATCGCCTTCGGCCACTGCTGCCAGAAATCCCGCACCGCCACACGCAAGCCGCCCGTGGCCGCAGTCCCCGGCGCGCGGGAACCCTTTCCGCCGCCCGGCAAGGTGAAAGCGTCTCCCTCGTGTTGGAAAAGGCGTTCGCCGGGGGCGAGGGTATGGATTTTGCCCTCCTGCAGGGCCACCTCGGCCTTGTCGGCTCCGCTGGCAAACACGAGGTCGAGCGAGCGGAACGATTTCATCTCGTCCCCATATTGCATCTCGGGCGACACGATGTCGTGTTGGAGGATGTGGTCGATACGCACAAAGGGATCCCCGGCGTGGAGGAAATAGCGCAGTTCAAAACCGAACCAGGGTTTGCCGGCCTCGTCGAGATGATGCCCCCGGGTAAGAACCACCACCCGCTGCGGCCCCTGCTCCTCCACCGAGACACTTTCGACTTTCCCGTGGAAGACCCGCCCGTCCGTGGCGGTGAGCCGGGACTCGGGCAGTTGGCCGAGGGTCTTGCCTGCGGTCTCGATGGTGCCGGCACCGGTCTTGCGATGGATCGTGAGGCGGGCTTTGCCCATGTCCACGGTGAGGATGTCGCCCTTCTCCCGCAAGGGGGAGGCCCCGGGTTCCACGGGGGTGAGTTCGCCCCCGAAAGCGAGTGTCAGCGTCTTCGTCTGTTTGGCTTCCAGTCGGACCCGTCCGCTGACGAGCAGCCATTTCACACTGCCGTCGGGCCAGCGGACCAGCGCGCGGCTTTGGGTCGGGATGGTTTTCTCCCCCTCCGTTAGGGTGATGGCCTGCGCGTTGCCGAGAGCGCCCCGGGGGACCGGCAGTCCAAAAGTCACCGGTTCATTGCGTGCCACACCGGCGCTTTCCTCCACCGTCAATGGAACTTCCCTGCGCTTCGCCGACCCGGCGGGGAACGGTTTCGGCGGGTCTACTTTGATCGGATCGGATGAAAATTCCCGCTCCCCGGCCTTGCCGTGGATTCGGACAAAATGTGCCTGGCCGGGAGTGGCCGCCACATCGAAGCGATGGTTGCGCAGGGCTTCCGTCTCCGGGCTGCCCGCCTCCAGGGAGTCGGCAGCGGTTCCCTCCGAGACATGGCAGACCGCGGGCGCCGAGGTGGTGAAGCGCACCCGGACGTGCCAGTCGGAACCATTCTCGGCGAGCACCGCGTCGGTGCTGAGATGTTCGATTTTGGGAACCGCTGCGGTGGCGGCCGCAGGTGCGGCGGCCAGACAAGAGGGGGCGAGAGCCAGGATGACCATTGCGGCTGCGAGAGAGCCTGGGATGGATCGACGGGGGATCATGGGATATCGGATAGGAAGGGGAAAGGAATGGCGAATCCTACCAGAACCATGCGGTCGGTCGGACAAGCGTCAACCCGCGTGTTCTCGGTGGCCCCGTCCCGCGTTCCCCCCGAAATGAAATGCGCAAGGGTATCCCGGGATCGTCGTAGAAGATACCGTCCTGTGGTTCCCGTAATCGAAATCGTAATCGAAATCGAAATCGAAATCGAAATCGAAATCGAAATCGTAATCGTAATCGTAATCGTAATCGTAACCGATCAAAACAACGGCGGGAAATGCGCAATTCGCTTCTCGCGTGACAAAACCTTTTTGGCTCGACATGCCGGCGATGACGCTACAGGATCATATCACGGTAGGCCGCTTGTTCCATCCCATCGCCTTCCCATTCGCTTCATGGAGTCCCTCCCCCCTCTACTCGCCGGCATCGAGGCCGGTGGCACCAAATATGTCTGTGCCGTTGCCACCGATCCCCGCGAACCTCTCGCGGAAATTCGCTTTCCGACCACCGCTCCGGCGGAAACCCTCGCCCGCGCCGCCGATTTTTTCCGCGAAGCGGCGGCGACCCACGGGCCCATCGCGGCGATGGGGATAGGCACCTTCGGTCCGGCCGGGATCGATCCCGCCTCACCCGATTTCGGGAGTATTCTCACCACTCCGAAAGAGGGCTGGGCGGGATTCGGAGTCGTCGCGGCAATCCGGAAACATCTCGGCACCGACTTCCCCCTCGCCTTTGAAAACGACGTCAATGTCGCGGTTCTCGCCGAGGCCACTTACGGGGCGGCGCAGGGGGAAAACCACCCCGCCTACATCACCATAGGGACGGGCATCGGAGGCGGTTTTCTCACCGACGGTCACCTTCTCCACGGTCGTATGCACCCCGAGATCGGGCACCTCGTCATGCCCGACCTCGACGCCGCCTTCGGCAAGGCGGTCAATGTCTGTCCCTTCCACGAATCCT
Organism: uncultured Akkermansia sp.; assembly: GCA_964383345.1. Taxonomy (GTDB): domain Bacteria; phylum Verrucomicrobiota; class Verrucomicrobiia; order Verrucomicrobiales; family DEV007; genus Arctic95D-9. Next base: position 2,288 of record CAYLJC010000041.1, read on the forward strand.
GTCTGGAAGGACGCGCCAGCGGTCCGGCGATCGAGGCACGCTGGGGTGTTCCGGCGCACGAGCTGCCCGACCATCATCCCGCCTGGGAGCTGGAGGCGAAATACCTCGCCATCGGCTGCCTCAACCTCACGGCGGCGTGGTCGCCCGACCTCATCATCCTCGGTGGCGGCGTTTCCCAAAAGACGGGCCTGATCGAGCGGGTTCGCCACGAGTTCACCCGTCTCGCGGGGGACTACTGGGCGCTCCCGGCACCGGAGGACTACCTCCGCCTGCCCGCACTGGATCAGCAGGCGGGCATCGTGGGAGCGCTTCTCCTCGCGCGGCGGCGGCTCGCGTCCGTCACCCCAACTGACTGATCCGCCCGGTGGAGTCGCCGAAGCGCTCTTCCTTCACTCCGACACGGTCGAGCATGCTGAGGAAGACGTTGCACATCGGAGTGGGTTCGGCGAGCACGGTGTGCTGACCGGTCCGGATCGTGCCACCGCCCTGGCCCGCGACGACCATGGGCAGGTTGGAGTGGGCATGCCGATTCGGGTCGGCCAGACCGCAACCCCACACGACCATGGAATTGTGCAGGATGGACTTGCCATCGACATCCTTCTTCGCCTTCAGTTGTTCGAGGAAATAAGCGAACTGACGCGAGTAAAAAAGATCCACCTTGGCGAGTTTTTCGAGCATCGCCGGGTCGTTCTGGTGGTGCGAAATGGAGTGGTGACCGTCCGGCACTCCGATCTCCTTGAAGCTGCGGTTGCTCCCGTCGTGGGCGAGCAGGAAAGTGGCGACCCGGGTTGAATCCGTCTCGAAGGCAAGCACGAGCATGTCCATCATCAGGCGGATATGTTCCTCGAAAGTGGAGGGTATCCCGTCGGGTGCCGTGGCATCCGGAACTTCGGGAAGGCCAAAACGCTCCGCCTTTTCAATGCGCCGCTCGATCTCGCGGACACCGGTCATGTATTCGTCGAGCTTGATCTGGTCGTTGCGCCCGAGTTGTTTGTTGAGCATTTTGGCATCCTCCATCACGAAATCGAGGAGGGAACGCTGACGCTGATTGCGCAGCTCGAAGCTTTTTTGGCGATCTTCTTTCGAACCGGATCCGAAGAGGCGTTCAAAAACGTGGCGGGGATTCGACTCGGGGGTCATCGGAGTCGTGTCCGATCTCCACGAAAGATTGAACTGGTAGGCGCAGGAGTACCCCGAGTCACACACGCCCGCCTTGCGCACCCCGTCGCAGGAGAGTTCCAGCGAGGAAAAACGGGTTTGGTCCCCGATTTGATTGGCGATGGCCTGATCGACCGAAACCCCGAGCTTGATGTCCGCTCCGGCGGTTTTGCGCGGGCGCACTCCGGTGAGGAAGGAGGCGTTGGCGCGGGCATGGTCACCGCCGCCGTCGCCGCCGGAGGTGCCGTTCTTGTGATCGAGATTGCCGAGGATGTGGAGATCCTCACGGAATTTCGCGTAGGGCGCGTGAGTCGCGTCGAGAGTAAAATCGCCGCCCGTCCCGGTGATCGCCCACTTTTCCATGTTCATCCCGTTCGGCTTGTAGAGGAACGCGGTGCGCAGGGGCATGCCGGACGCGGTGGTCGCCGTGGCCCCCTCGGCGGCGGCGAGCGAACGGGGAAGAAATGTCTCCAGCGCGGGAAGAGCCACCCCGGCTCCGAGACCTTTGAGAAAAAGACGGCGATTGAAGGTGGGAGTCATGGAAAAATCGGGATTGGGAAAGAATCCGCTCGTTGGGAAACGTTACGACGGCGGTGCCTTGAAACAATTCACGCATTCATGGCGTCCCCGCCGCGTCCTTCGGGCTATGGCTCCGGACCGATGGCACCGGGCTTCGCCTCCTGGCCGAGCGCCCGAATGAACGCGACCAGCTCCCAAATCTCGTTTTCCTCAAGTAGATCGGCGTATCCTATCATCGGGGTCCCGTTCAATCCCGTGGCGATGGTCCGGTAGAGGTCGCGGGGCGATTCCCCCGACTTGTAACGGGGCACGGACAAATCAGCGGGAAAAATCGGCTCATTCCACGCGTCCATGAGCCGACCCGCTCCCTGGCCGTCCCCCTTTCCCTCCGCTCCGTGGCAGAGGGCGCACAACTGCGCGAAACGCGTCCCTCCCCGCGCGGCGTGGGCGGCCCTTTCCCCTTCCTCGTCAAACCATTCCGGCACCGGGGGAATCGCCAGGGGTTCGGCGGCGAGCGCGGGATCTTTCCACTCACGCGAGAGACTTTGCAGATAAACGATCAGGGCATCCACCTCGCCGTCGCTGATTTCTTTGAAAAAAGGCATCGCCGTGCCGGATATCCCGGTACGGATGGTGCGCCGGAGATCTTCCTTCACCGGAAGTTTCCCGAAGGGAGTGCTGCGGAATTTAAACAAGCCGCTGCGGAAATTGCGCGGTTTGGTCTCCAGCTCCGCCGCAAACGGGCCGTTCCCGCGTCCCGTCTTTCCGTGGCAATCGACGCAGTGCTTCTGGAAGAGGAAGCGCCCTTTCATGTACAAATGGAGTTCACGCCGTTTGTCCCCGTCACTGTCAGCGGGCTTGGCATCCGCCCCCGTATCCTGCGGGAGCAACTCCCGCCCCGGCGAGAGCAGCAGCGCGGCGGCGACAACGAGTCCCGTTGGAAAAATCCTGGCGTGAAGAGAAAAGACCATCCGTCAACCCCTGGTGTGCCGTCACCATCGGCCCATCCCCTCCTCGCCGCACGTACTTTCTTACAAGGGCCTCTACTCCTCACTCCTGTATCACCCCCCTGCTCCCCCGTCCTTCACGGAGGCCCGGCGCAACTTGTCGAGGATGGCTTTTCCCACCCCGCGATCCGGGACCGGTTCGGCGATGATCTCGTCAATCTCGCACCTGGCGAGTTGGCCGAGGAGATGGAACAGACGGATCCCGGCTTCGGCGACCCGACCGGATCCGGGACTCAGCACGGCCACCTCGTCCCAATCGTGCAGGAGGAGGTAACCGTCTTTTTCCTGCCCCCGGTAGCTGAGGAGTCCGTAGCGTTTGCCGGGTTCGGGAACGAATTCCCGGGGACTGGCGAGGAGACGCAGGGGCTTGCGCGGGGCGTAGTGGGTCGCCAGCATCCCCGGGGCCTCCGGCGTCGCATCCTCGACCGCTGCGTTGCGCTCGAGGAAGACCACTTTGCCGAATTTTTTCAAATCCTCCGCCGTGACCGGACCCGGCCGCAGAATTTCGATGACCGGCTTGGGCCCTCCCGGCACGATTTTCACGATGGTCGATTCCAGCCCGGCGGCACAAGCGCCCCCGTCGACGACCAGGGGAATCCGCCCGTCCAATTGCTCCATCACGAGGCTGGCCGAAGTCGGACTGAGGCTGCCGAAAAGATTGGCGCTGGGGGCCGCGAGGGGGCCACCGAACTGTTTGATAATGCGCTGGAAGACCGGATGGGCGCACTGGCGCACCGCCACGGTGGGGAGTCCGGCGGTGACGAGATCGGGGATGAGAGGTTTTTTCGGAACGAGCAGGGTGAGCGGTCCGGGCCAGAAGGTCTCGACCAGTTGGATCACGGTTTTCGAGATCTCGGCGGAGATCTCGGCAACTTCCCACAGTGAATCCTTGCGCGGGAGATGGACGATGAGCGGATCGAAGTGCGGCCTGTCTTTCGCCGCGAAGATTTTCTCCACCGCCGCGGGATGGAGCGCGTCGGCCGCGAGTCCGTAGACCGTCTCGGTGGGGAGAGCGACGACCTCGCCACTTTGCAGCAGCGTCACGGCGCGCCGTATCGTCTCGCGGGTGGTTTGCTCGTTGTCGGTCAGGGCCAGTTCGGTCTGCATGGAAGGAGGAGGGATTCTAGTTGGGCATCGGCCCGGTCCAAGGTATGCTGGGGCGAGTGAATACGACAGAAAAACATGCCCGCAATCTCATTTTGATCGGATTCATGGGGACGGGAAAGACCTCGGTGGGAATGCGCGTGGCGAAAAGCCTCGGATGGCGCTTTGTCGACACCGACCGTCTCATCGCGCGCCGCGCCGGGAAATCCATCCCCACGATCTTCGCCGAATCCGGCGAGGACTTCTTCCGCGAGATCGAGACCGAGGTCCTCCGCAAATGCGCCGGGGAGTCCGGTCAGGTCATTTCCACCGGCGGGGGCATCGTCACCCTGGAGCGCAATCGCGAGATCCTGAGAGACGCCGGCTACGTCATCTGGCTGGAGGCCTCCCCCGAGACCATCTACGAACGGGTCAAAAACAACCGCAACCGTCCCCTCCTGCGGACCGAAGATCCTCAGGCGACGATACGAGAGATGCTGGAAAGCCGCCGCGCTTTCTACGATGCCGTCTGCGATCTGCGCATCCGCACCGACGATCTCACGATGGAGGAGACCTGCTACGGTGTCACCGAATCCGCCCGCCTCGCCCTCGCGGAGGGGTGAGGGATTCAGGAGATGATGTGATGTGCCGTGAGGATGCGGTGCACCGCCGCCCGCAACTCCGTCGGGGCATAGGGTTTTGGCAGGACTCCCTTGAAACCGAACGCGGCCGGACTCGACATCGCGGGGGCGTCGGAATAGCCGCTGGAAACAATCGCGAGGACCTGCGGATCGATCTGGAGGAGACGGCGCATCGTTTCCACTCCTCCGACGCCGTTTTCTATCGTGAGATCGCAGATGAGAAGGTGGAAACGCTCGCCCTTTTCCAACGCATCGGTGTAGACCGCCACGGTTTCGCGGCCTTCCTTGGTCTCGACGACCTCGTGTCCGGCGCGGCGCAGCGTCGCGGCCATGAGTCGGCGGATCGGGGCGTCGTCTTCGAGAATGAGGATGCGGGTCCCCACGAGGAGCGGCTCCCCGCCCTGTTTCTCCGGAGGAGAGGCGGTGAGGTTGGGAATGTCGAAATTCGGATAGGTCGGCGAACCATCGCCCCTCTCGGACTCCTCGATCCCTTCGAGTTCATCCTGACGGCGTCCCATCGGGGCGCAGAAGGTGGCAATGGTGCCCTTGCCCTCCTTGGACTGCAACTGGATGAAACCTCCGTGCGCCTTGGCGATGGACTCGCAGACGGTGAGACCAATCCCGGTGGCGTTGTTCGCTTTCCGAGTGGTGAAGTACGGCTCGAAGACCCGCTCCAGATCCTGGTCGCTCATTCCGTGTCCCGTGTCGATGACTTCGATGAGGAGGTGATCCTCGTCCGCCGGGGTGTGGGAACCGCGCACGTCGAGAACCGCCTCGGGGGAGATGCGGGAACTGCGCACGATGAGGACGCCACCATCGGGCATGGCTGCGGCGGAGTTGGCGATGAGGTTCTCGATGAGCCGTCCGATCTGCGCCGGATCGACGTTGGCGATGACCTCGGAAGCCGCCCCCTGGAACTGGTAGCGGATCTCGGGGTGCTGGATGCGGTGCTCTGTGAGAACGCGCCGGATCAGATCCGAGATGCGGGTCCGCTCGCGAATGGGACGCCCGCCGCGGGCGAAAGTCATGAGCTGTTGCACGAGCCCGGTGGCGCGCGAGGCGGCGATCTGCGCTTCCTCGAGCATGTCCTGCATCTCGGGGTCGTTGTCGTTGCGTTCCCGGGCGAGGCTGATGTTACCGGTCAGCGTGGTGAGGTAATTGTTGAAGTCGTGGGCGAAGCCGCGGGCGAGCAGTCCCAGTCCCTCGAGCCGTTGCTGCCGCACCTGCTCGGCTGCTTCGAGGCGGGTCGCGGTGATGTCGGTGAAAAGCAGGAGAACCCCGCAGCTCGTCGGATAGGCACGCACTTCGAACCACATCCCCCGATTGGAATCGTGAAAATCAAAGCGGTGACGCCGCCCGTCGGCGAGCGGACGGTGGAAGTGTTCCTCGTAACGATCGCTGTCGTCGAAGGCAAAATGATGGCGGAACGCGGTATCGACGAGCCTCTTGCCCGGCGCAAAAACCTGGATAGCCTCGGCGTTGGCGTAGCGAATCACACCCTCCTCGTCGATTTTCAGGAGCGGATCCCCCAATTCCTCGATCTGCGCGAGTGCGGTGGGCGGCAGCACCGCCTCACCGACGCCGCCAACCGCCGAGACGACCTCGCGGGGAAGTGAGGGGAGCGGAGTCGGCCCGGGCACGACGTCCGGAGCGGGGGCATTCGGCGCGGCCGGAGGCGATTTCTTTTTGGCGAGAAGTTCCCGGAAGGCCGGATCCGTCGAGAGCGAGGCGATCTTGCGCAGGGCTTCACTGCGGGCGGGCGGGTGGGGGCGATGGGGAGCGGGGGGAAAAGACGGATCATCCGGCCCGTCTCCTCCAGCCGACTCGTCCGCCGCCGCGGGCGCTGTCGAGGGCATCGCCGGAAATCCCGTCGGCGACACCGCCGGTGCCGGAGCCGCCCCGGGCCTGACCGGCACGAGCACGGAGACGAGCCCGACCGCTTCCCCATCCGACACGCGTATGGGGACGGAGCGTTCTTCGACGAGTTGCCGCAGCCCGGACCGGGTTCTCAAATGGACGCGGCGGGTCGTTTTTTCGGATGTCTCCCCGGAAACCGCCGCCTCCTCCCCGAGTTCTTCGAGGGGAATGATTTCGCCGAGGGGACGATTCAGTGCCTCCGGCAAAGTCCAGCCGGTGAGGGTCGCGGCGGAGGGATTCAGATACACGACATTGCCGTCCAAATCCGACCCGATCACCGCCTGCGGCAATTGTTGGGAGACCGCTTCCAACCCGGGGAGCCGCAGCGAGAGCCGCTCCCCCGCGATGCGCCGCTCGACGACCGCCTCCAGACAGGCGGCCAGTTCGGCATCGCCGAAAGGCTTACGCAGAAACGCAGCGGGGCGAACGCCGCGAGCCCGCTCCAGAATGGCTTCCTCGGAGTAGCCTGTCAGAAAAATCGAGGGAATGCCGTGCTGCTCGCGCAAAGTCCGGGCGAGGTCGATGCCGTCCTCGTCGTGATCGAGCTGGATGTCGAGGAGGGCGAGATCGGGCTTCTCCGCATCGAGCAGATCGAGCGCCTGGGCCGCCGAATAGGCGATTCCCGAAACCACAAAGCCGCGACGGCGCAGCGTCGCCTCGAGATCGCGCGCGGTGACGCGATCATTCTCGACGATCATCAGTCGCAGGCGGTTGGCGGGGAGTTCGTCCATGGGTTCGCATTGCGGCGAGGTTCGCCGGGCGTCGGCACGCTACAGTAAAGTCCTCATAATTCACAAATGAAATTCCCCCCGCTTCCGGCATTTGACCGGCGGAGCCGGGCTCTCCCGCCTCATCGGTTCCGGGACGGTACGATGAGGACCCATTCCCGCGCCGGGTTTTCCGGATCCGTCGCCTCCAGCCGCCCTTGGATCTGCTCGGTCAGCAGTTCGAGAATCTCCACCTCGGTATCGCGGTCGGTGAAGACAAATTCGCGGTAGGTCCCGGGTCGCACCGCCAGTTGAAACCCTCCCCCGGCGTGAGGCCCGAGATGGATGAGAAGTTCGGGTCCGGGGCCCTGTCGACGCGACGCGAGGACGAGGCGCATCAATTCGCCGATGAGAAGGCTGAATGGAGTCGCGGTCTGGACGTCGAGGGTGAGATCCTCGCTCCCGGTGATGAGGACCGCCCGACGCCCGGGACCTCGCCCGGTCAACGAACAAACTTCCTCCGCGAGATTACGCAGCAGGGGGAAGACCCAGACCGTATCCGATAGGTCGTGGGGACAGGCCTGGGCCATGGAGCGCAGGCGGACCTGCCAGCGCAGGAAGGCGTCCCGCGCCGCCGCGCCCTGGGGTTCGAGACTGAAGAGGCTGGTGACGAGCTGGAGCTGATTGCGAAAACCGTGCTGGCGGCGCTCCCTCTCCATGACACCTCGCGCGGTCCCTTCCGTGGGATCGCGCTCGCGCGGGACCGGGACCCGCACCACCGTGCGCTTGCGGATAACCGCGAGGACCTGTCCGTCCCCGCAGGGAGCGAGCGTCACCCCGAACTCGGCGCCGTCCTCTCCGGACCCGCGGATGTCCGCGTGAACCGTCTTGCCTCCCTCCGCGATTTTCTCCTGACACTGCTGCAAAAGATCCCCCAAGACCGGCCAGACCATTCCGGCCGTCCGGCCCCTCCACGAGTCCTCGGGAACCAGTTCGGCCCACGGCTGGGGAGGCGGGGCGAAATCCACGATCGAACCGTCGGGATCGATCAGCAGGATCAGATCCGGCACGGCGTGGAGGAGCGCCTGCGCCTTGGCCGAAACCACGCGGAGACGGGCGGCGAGCCGTTCCTGCGCCGAGACCGCATCGAGCGGAGTGAACAGATAGATCGCCATGGCGGGGCGGGCCGTGTCCTCCCCCACCGGGCAGTAGGTCACGCGGGCGCGCTTTTCCACCGAGCGGGTCCGCAGCCAGACCTCGCGGGTCACGACCTTCGCGACGCTCCCATCGGGCGCGGGACGGGAGAGTTCGTCCGCCGCTCCGGCGAGTTCGGCCGCTTCATGAGGGTGGAGCAGTTCGGCGAGGGAGGAGAGGCGCAACTGTTTCAGCGAGATTCCCGCGAGGGCGAGAAAGGCGGGATTGGCGTCAATGATCCGACCGGTACGGTCGACCAGCACCGTGCCAGTTTCCGAGTGGGAAAAAAGCGCCCGGAATTTCAGCTTGCCGTGTCGCAAGGTCTCCTCGATCCGTCGGGCCTCGGTGACGTCCTCTATCGTAAGCGTGATACCGCCATCCCGAAGTAGTGAAGACCGGAATTCGATCTCCTTCAGCTTCTGTGCGGCTGTTCTCAGCGTAAAGGTGCGGGTCAGTTGATTTCTCCATATATGTTCGCGCCACGAGTTGATGACTTTGTCACGGTGGTCCCGGTCCGGGCAGACAGCGGCGAGCCAGCCTTCCACGCCGCCTTTCTCCGCCACTCCGTACCCCAGCAATTGGCGGCAGGTCGCGTTTTCGTGACGCAATTCCTGTCCCGGTCCCAGAACGATGAATCCGTAGGGAAGTTGGTCGAGCAGTCCGCACCACTCGGAGGCTGAGACGGACGGAGGGGAGGCAAACACCGGGGCCGCGCATCACCAGGCCCCGGCGGAAGCGGCGGCGTGCGGAAAGGATCCCGGCACTCCCGTCTCCAAAACACCC
>CAYLJC010000042.1:0-1819 GCA_964383345.1 uncultured Akkermansia sp.
GGCCGGCCGCATGATGAGCGACCGGGCGGTGGAGGGCCAGTGTTCGTTCTCGCAGATCTCGGCGAGATCGGCGATGTCGGCCTCGTCGAAGTTGGCCTTCGTCGTCGCATTGATCGAGGTCCCGGTGAAGCGCCCGTGGCTGACGATGCGGAAGATGTCGGCCATCACATCGAGGGCGAGTTGCTCGCCCATCAGCCGCCCGTGCATCGCCGGATCGAAAAAGGGCTGGCGGCTCACCTGCTCGCTGGTGAAGGAGATCGCCTGCACCATGTTGCGATTGATCGTGACCTCGCGGGCCTCGGTCTGGGTGCTGTGGGCGAGGGCCTTGTAGCTGCCGCGCGGCTGCCGCTTTTTGGACTTGGTAGTCATCAGCGGATAAAACGGCACCGCCATTTTGTCGTTGCCCTGCAAGGCGACGCGCTCGTAGCGCGTGGAAAAGGCGGTGATCGGCAGCATCGTGCGAGCGAAGGACCGCCGCGCCTCGCGGAGGACGGTGGTCAGCTGCAGCGAATCGGAGATAGTGTGAGTGCTCATAAAGTATCGGGTCGGTCGGGTCGGTCAGTGGAGAAAGGGTTGTGTCAAAGTGAGGCGGGAGGTCACTCGGATTTCCGATTCTCCCAGGCTTCGAGGATGGCGGCTTTTTCCTCGAAAGATTTCGCGGCCTCGATGGCGGCGTTCACCTCCTCTTCGCTGGAGTATCCCGCGCTCTTGTCGCTGTTTCCGGGGGCGGGCAGATCCCTGTCCGTCACCCCGAGCCCGGCAAGCTCTTCGCTCACTTTCGCGGAGAGGGTTGTGAGCTTGCCTTTTGCCTGGGCGAGCTCGCCCTTGAGGTTGGCCAGATCGGTCTGGAGGGCGGCGATGGTCGTCGCATTCTCGCCGATGGTCTTGGTGAGTTGCTGGTTTTGCGAGGTCAACCGCCCGATTTTGGTGCTCAACTCGCCGTTCCGGCGGACAAGGGACGCCTTCGATGCGGTCATGGCCCGCGCGTGATCCATTACCGAGGGTTTCCCGGTCTTGGGATCGGTCTCAGGATCATCCTCATCCTCATCGCCATCCTTATCGTCGCCGTGGCCATCCTCATCGTCGTCGTCGCCGTCATCATCGGATTCGGGCGTCGCGGAGGCAAGTTCCTCGGCGCTGGCGATGGATTTCAGGAAGGCGAGCTCCTTGTTTTCGCTGGCCGTGAGGGCGGCCATGGAGAGCAGCAGGGTGAGTCGGGTGAGTTGGTCGGGCGTCATGGATTCGGCTTTCTGTGGGTTGGGTGGTGTCAAAATCCTGTCAAGCGGCTTGACAGGATTTCGGTCAAAGCACTTCGGCGAGGAGGTGGGAAAGGGTCGGGTAAAGTCCGTCAACGAGACCGGCATCGAGGCCCTCCTCGGCGGTCATGTAGCTGCCATTCAGCGCTCCGGCGCTGACGTGCGGGCGGCACTCCTCTACGAAGGCGCGGAACTTTCCCCCGAGCTTGTCCACGCGGGATTGCATGAACGCCCGCTGATTCTTGGTCAGGCTGGTGCCGGGCATCCCGGTCGCCTTGTATTCCGCGCTGGAAAAGACCTCCATCTTCAGCCCGTCCATCTCGAGGGCGCGGCTCTGGTCGAGAAAGGCGGAGTAGGCCCCGATGCTGCCGACGGTGGCGGACTCGCCGGCGTAGATCTCGGTGCAGGCGGCGGCGACGTAGTAGCAGGCGCTCGCGGCCTGGGTGTCGACGTAGGCGATGACTCGCTTTTCCGCCGCGACTTCGCGGGTGAGTTGGGCCGCCTCATGGGTGCCGACGGCACGCCCGCCGGGGGAGTTGAGCGAGACGACGATGGTATGGACA
>CAYLJC010000042.1:1829-11238 GCA_964383345.1 uncultured Akkermansia sp.
ACATCCTCGCGGTGCTGCAGCTCCAACATCTGCCGCTCGTAGCGGGCGAGATCGTAGCCGCCGTAGCAGCTCTCCATCATGGAGAGGTGCTTCCCCATCATGCCTCCCATGCGGAGGAAGGCGACGCCCTCCTCGATCTCGGTGCCCTCCGGGGCGGGTGTATCTCGTCTCATGGCGGCGGCCATGTCCTCGGCGATGGCTCCGGACTTGATGCGCGGCGCGAGGATGGCTCCGATCTCGGCATGGACGGCGGGCAGGATGAGCCACGGCTCGCCGTAGAAAGCGGATGCGATGTGGAGATGCTGGGACATGGTTAGCGTTGGGTCGGTGGATCGGACTTACCATCAGACGCCGCGTCAAGTCCGCTATCCTTCCAGGCGGGGAACACCTCGGACCAGGTGAGATCAACGTCGTATTCCTCCTGCGCCTCGATGATCCCGGCTTTGGCACGGGCGACCTCTCGGATCCGCTCGTCGACGACGGTGTCGCCGTGCAGCCCCAGCTTTGCGTATTCGCGGCCCCATGTGGTCAGTCCGCGCTCCAGCATACTGACGGCCCGGCTGAAATCTCCCCGGTCGATGGTCATGTCTGGCTGGCTCAACCACTCGATCTGCCGCCAGTAAGGTTCGCCGGGGTCGTCGAGGCGGCCTTGCTGGATCTCGCAGGCGATATGATAGGCGTAGAATCGGCGACACCACTCGATCTGGTGGTGTTCCTCGATCTGAATCCATCGCTTGATCTCGTCGAGTCCGAAACGGACGCCGGGGCTGGTGAGCCCGGCGGCACCGAGGATGGCAAGGCCCGGTAGGTCCTCGCCGAACACGCAGTCCTCCATCAGGATGCGCTCGAACTCGAGGTTGTTCGGGGTCGGGCGGTCGTCGGCGATGACCTTGATGGATTGGCCGGGGCCGAGCACGGGGATCTGCCCCTGGGTGGTCATGATCTCCCAGTTAACCTGCTGGGTGTCTCCGTTCGTCAGGACAACCTCTTGCTGGATCATCGGGCCGGTGACGCCGGCGGCACCGCCGCTGACGATCTTCGCCGTGGGTGCGGTCTCGACGGCCATACCCATGCCGGCATGATTTTTCGACGCGTGTTTCCGCATCCCGCGCAGCTCGACGATGTCGATCAGGTTGACGACGGCGTGAGCGAGGATGCTGAGCCCGTGGATGGGGCCGGGAGACTCCCAGTTCGCGTAATACATTGCGTCCCGTGCGGAGATGACGCTGTGCTTGTCCGGATCTTTCCCGTCCTGGACGGCGTAGGCCAAGTGCCGGTCGAATCGATCAAGCTGCACACCCTGCTCGAATCTATCGTTGGCGTCGCTGGTGCGGATCTGATGGGCCTCGTAGAGCATCACCGCCGCGCCGCCGATTTCATTTTTGGTCAGGACTGGCAGAACGCGCCCGTCCTTGAACCGGGCGCGGTTCAGCACGGGCTGGACGGTGCGGAAATTGTAGCGGGCTTTTTTGTCGAAGAGCTCTTTGTTCCCCGCATGGTAGACGAAATTCTCGTAGGCCCGCTTGTTCCACTCTTTGTTCGGCGTCGCGGGCATCGGGCTCTTTATCCCGAGGAGCTTCGCCGGGGCGCGGTAGAGACGGCGGCCGATGCCGCTGTTCGCGCAGAGCCACTGGACGCGGCGGCGGATTTCTTCGTCGCTGTAGTCGGTGAGGGCCCGACGGGTGTCGGTGTTCCTCCAGTAGAGGTAGCCACGAGCGGGCGAATCGTTCGCGGCCTCGTAGCCTGACAAGAGGAGAAACGGACCTCCCGAGCCAGGCGCATCCGCCCGATCCGTCGCCGGGGCGGCACGACGGGCAAAGACGGCGGCGGCCGCGCTGGGATTGGCGGAAATCGCGCTCATGCTCGGACCATCCGGCGGCTGAAGTCGGTGCCTCGGCTGAGGCTCTCGGGCAATGCCCCGGGAGCGTCGGCCCCGTCGTCGGCGGCTTTGGCCTCGCGGTAGGCCTGCTCTGCGGTGGCCAGCCATACGGCGGCGTCCTCGGCGGTGCGCACGATGATGCCGCCGGTGGACTCTCCGTCCTGGGCGTGGGAGTTGATCTGGATCGGATTCGTGGCGAAGTCGCGATCCGTGTCCCCCAGACATTTCCAAAATCCACGGATCTCAGCCGTGGTGTAGAACTCTCGGAGGTATCGGACTTTCGCGGGATCGGGGCCAGCCATGAGGGCGGGCGCGTGTCAAAGAGGGGCGGGCCACGGGATCAATCCTGTCTGTTTTTCGCCAGCGCGGCCTCGGTCTCGCGCATCCGCTGCATCTGCATCGCGGGCAACATCACATACCAGAGCACGAGGTTCATTTTCAGCGCGTCGCCGTAGTCGTTCGGCTTCGGCGGGTCGCGCCAGATCCACCGCTTTTTTTTGTCATCCCAAACGCGGGCTTCCTGGCAGAGTTCGCTCACGAACTCATCGTCGATGTGGGCCGGGAACCAAATGCGCGGGATGGGCGGGGGCGGCTCACCCTTTTTCATCGCATCGACGATTTCGCGAAATCGGCCGATCCTGTTCGTGTAGAGCTCGGCCTTGAAGGCCCATTCGTTGTGGTAGTAAATGACGAGGGGCCACCCCTTGTGCTGCAACTTCGGCGCGGTGAACATGTCGCGGAAGCTGATGGTCTGGATCCCCGCCCGCCCCCAGCAGGGATAGAATCGGTAGTCGGCCTCCCCGGCGGCATTGAGTCCGAGGAAGGTCTCGATGACCCAGTCGCGAATGGCGGGCTGCTGATTCCCGTCGCCTTCGTCGATGAGGCCTTTGTAGACGACGGGGTTCACGCGGGAGTCGGCGGGGGCGTTGTCAGGCCATCTCAGCACTTCTACCGGCGTATCGGCAACGATGAGCAGCTCGTCGAAGCTCAGGCACTCGCCGTAGTCGATCACCCAGCAGGTCTCGTCCAGCAGTCGCCACCCGGTTTTGATCCATTTTTTCACGTCCTTCTGGACGTCGGCGGCCATCAGCACGATGTCGGGCGACTCGGGACACTGCCCGCGATGGTATCCGCCGATCATTTGCCGGATATCGCTGATCGCGACCTCGACCTTGTGCTCTTCCCAGGGCAGTCCGAGGCGGCCCCGGCGGAAGGCCATCAGCTTCGAGGTGCTCTTCTGGGCGTCGAGCCACTCGACGGCGAGGTGCCCGAGCGTGTCTTTCGGGCTCAGCGAGTAGAGGTCGCTGATGTGGGCGGACATTTTCCGGGGCTTCGGCTTGTGCTCGTCGCTGCCGTCGTTGGTGGGCCGCCACTCGTGGGCCCGCACCATGTCGTGTTTTTGCCGCTCCTCGATCTGGCCGGCGCAGTGGATGCACTGATAGTAGGTCTCGCTGATGACGCGCTGGTAATCCCATTCCCCGAGCACGTTCTTGCAGTGATCGAATTTCACCTGCTCCCAGACCAATTCCTGATACTCGCCGCAGTGAGGACAGGGAAGGAAGCACTTGTGGCGGCTGCCGGTCAGGTATTCGGGCCAGATGATCGTGTCGCTGTCCTTCGGCTTGGAGAAGGCGATGAGTTTCGATCCGATGATTTTTTTCAGCCGGTCGCGGAGGAGATCGATCGCGTTCGACTCTCCCTTCGGCGTCGGCGGGTAGTTGTCCACCTCATCGGCGATGGCGAAGCCTATCGTCTTGTTCGCCAGAGCGGACGGGCTGTGCGACCCCATCAGGAAGATGGTCAGGCCCTTGAGCATCAGTGTCAGGTTGCTCATGTCGTCGGCGTTCTCGCTGACGCGGTTGGCGAGGGCGGCGCAGTGCCGGATGAGGGGTTGGAGGCGGCCCCGCGAGACGCGGCGGGCCTCGTCCGCGCTGTCGAGCGTGAACCCTATGTTTTTCGCCTCGTATTTCGCGTAATGCATCACGCAGACGTGCGCCGCCTGCGAATAGCCGAACTGCGAGCTTTTCGGGCCGATGAATTCATCCCAATCAGGGGAGTCGTAAAAATCGAAGAGGATGCCCACGCAGGGACTCGGCGCGACGGTGTAGTATCCTGGATACTGGGGGCTGACATCGGGCGGCACCCAGACGTTTTTCCCGGCCCATTCGAGGGTGCTCTCCTCGGGTCGGGGCTGGTAGGCTCGAGCGAGGACCTCATTCAGCCAGGCGTTGGTTTCGGCGACGGTCATGTGGACTCGAGGGCAAAGGCTTCCCGGTCACCGAAGCCTCCCGCAGTGAGGGATCGGAGCACGTGGTGATAGGCGGCGACGAAGGTGCGACGTCGAGGGTCGTAGTCCGCCCCTGCGAGGATGGCCCGATCCAGATCCGGGGTATACATGGCCTCGCCCTCGGCGCGGATCGCTGAGTGTTTTGTCAGCAGCAGCGCCTCTTCCACGCTGCGGTCGACAAGGTTCCCCATGCTGGCGAGGATCTTCGGCGCGTCGCGCTCGTATTCCCGCAGCAGCTTCAGGCATCGGTCGTATTGGCGTCGGGCGTCGTCAATGTCGACCGGATTCCCGCTTTTTTCTGCATCCGAGAGGATCCCGGCGGCCTTTCGCGCTTCGTCACGGACGCGCTGCAACTCAGCTTCGAAGCCGGTTCCGTCGGGCAGCTCCGAGGGCGGGCGATAACTCGCCGGAGGGGGATCCTCGTCTCCGCTCGCCTCGTCTGGGATATCTGCCGGGGTTTGGGCGCGGCTCCGGGCCGCGAGAGCTATGAGAGCCTCGGGAACCCGGTGCTTGTGATGCCGGGGGAACCATGCGGGCATCTCGGCCGGATCGTCAAGGGGTGGCGGGTCGCCCTTTTTCCGGCCTTTCCCGATCCATCTCTTTATCGTCCTGTCACTCTGCCCATAGAGCGACGCGTAATGCGCGATCCGCTCCCGGTATTCCCCGGAGGAGACAGGGGCGGGCGCGGGGGCAGCGGTGGCGGATTCCGCCGTCGGCCTGGCCCCGGCGGGGAGATGCTCCGCGATCTCGGCGAACTCGTCGGGACTGAGTTTTCGCCCCGACGCCCACATCTGAAGCAGGGAATTGCGCCGGGTGGCGAGCAGCGCCTCGGGTTCGACCTTTTCGGCCAGGAATTCGCGAACGAGATTCCGCTCCTGAGCGGTCAAGGTCGATCCGTCTCCCGCCTTTTTTACGATATTTCGCAGGTCCGCACCGAGCACTTTCCGCGCGAGATCGGGGGGCAGTGTCGCTGGATCGGGGCCGCTCATGGATCGACTTGATCGACGGAGAGACCTCGCCCGACGGCGCGTTCGATGATGACCGCACAGTATTTCGGATCCATCTCCGTGAGGACGGCCCGACGTCCAATCTCCTCACAAGCGAACAAGGTCGTCCCCGACCCGCCGAACATGTCGACCACCACGTCACCGCGATGCGATGAGTTCCAGACCTGCCTGGCCACGAGAGGCAGGGGCTTGATCGTCGGATGCAGAGCGGCACTCGTGTTTCGCGGGGCGCGGATGACGGTGGTGTCGCGATCATTCCGGAGTTGCTCGACGAGTTGCAGCAGCTCTTTTTTCCCGAGACCCGAAAGGTCGATCTCGTCGTCGATCACGGTGGACTGTGCGAATCCACCCTGCCAATAATGGCCGGCCCCCGGCCGCCATCCGTAGAGGATCGGCTCGTGTTGCCATTGATAATCTTGTCGACCGAGGGTGAACCCACTCTTCACCCAGATGAGACACTGAGCGATGTAATATCCGGCGGACTCAAGGGCGCGGCGGTTGATCAGACCGAAACTGTCGGCGTGCGCCACGTAGATCGCGCCGCCCGGTTTGGTGATCCGATAAGCCGCCGCGAACGCCCGCGCGAGAAGATCGCTGTAGTCATCATCGGACAGATCGTCATTAAGGATCGCCTGGGCGACGGAGTTCGCGGCCTCCCCCCGGTCCCTCGCGAGTTCGCGACGGTGCTGCTGGAGATCTCCGTAATCGACGTTGTAGGGTGGATCGGTCCACACCATATCGGCGAATCCATCGCCGAGAAGGCGAGTCCAGTTCCCCGGATCCGTGCAATCGCCACAGAGCAAGCGATGGTCACCGATCTGGAAAAGGTCGCCCCGTTGGACCTGCCAATGAGCCTGCAGCCGGTCGGCCTCAGAGACCAGCTCATCGACGATCTCCGAATCGTCCTCGATCACCGGAGGCTCCACCAGGGCAGCCAATCGCTCCGGCGAAAATCCCGCCAGAGCCGCATCAATCCCGGCCTCATCAAGATCGCCCGCGATAGCCGCGAGCATGTCCGCCTCGAATTCGCCGAGCAACTGATTCGCTGCGACCATCCGGGCCAGGTGCGTCTCCTCATCGTAATCGACGACGCTGACGTCGGCGGACTCGTATCCCTCCGCCTCGAGCACCGCCCGACGGAAGTGCCCCGAGACCAGCATCCCGTTGCGCTCATTCCAGACCAGCGGATCAAAATAATCGCTCGCCAGCGACCGCGAGAGCACCCCCCATTTCGCCGACCCCGGAGCGGGATGTTTCCGGGGATTTCGGGGATGAGGCTTCAGTTCCCCGATGGGGACACGACGCAGGAGGAGGGACGCAATTTTCGGGGTATCAGTCACGATTACCCCCCGGTGTCAAAAACAAAGGGCCAAAAACTTTTCGAATGGTTCCCGCTCGCTTTCAGAGGGGACTCCTGACCCCCAGGGGAGGACGGAAAAGGGAAAAAGATTCCTTGGTTGTGACAGAATCGGGCGGCGAGTGACACGTCTGGTGTCACTCCACAGCCCTTGTCCCGTCTGGCCACTCTCTTTTCAGTGACGGGATGACTCTCAATCCCTGAAATCACTTTCTGTTTCCCAAGATAGACCGTAGCGAATGACTGAAACCCGCGCTTAAAAAGAAGAAAAAGCGCGCCTCGCGTCACGATCAGACGCAGCCCTTATGGGACTAGGGGGCGCAGCGTGACACCGCATCTGTCACGCACCAATTCTCGCGTCATCCTCCGCCACTCATCGCGGCGTTGCCGCCAATATCTCAGGAGGCGGCGGGGTGCGAGATCAGCCATCCACGCTCATTGGCCGTCCGCCATGGGGCGACCCGGTAGGGTTCGTCCTCCTTCAGACGACCGAGCAGACGCGACCCCTTGTTGTGAGCGAAGAGCTTCTTGGCCTCCTTCGCCACAGAGCAGCTCCACTCCCCGTCCTCGCCGGTGAGCAGCTGCTCCAGGCGGATCGCCGATCCGCGCCAGACCTTTCCGTTGGCCTCGTCCTCCAGGGTCCACAGCTTCTGCTTCGCGCTCATCGTCGAATCAAAGACCGCTGCGTCGATCAACGCGAGCAGCTCCGCATGTGGGGTGTCGTCAAACAGGTCCAGAACCAGCATGGGGTGCTGCCACTCCCGCACCCCGAATCGATCACCACGGATCGCCTCCGGGATCTCGTGCTCATGCAGCAGCCAATGCAACAAAGCTGGCAGCTCCCCCGAGATCGCAGCGCGGAACGCAGCCCGCTCCTCCAGCGTCCCCGTCGGCAGCGGCAGCGGAGTCTTCTCGATGTGGAAAAGCATCAGCTTATCCTTCATGTCCGGCGTCAGCAAAGGCAGCACCCGCATCTTGTCCGGATCGTCATTGATCGAGATCGTCAGCCTCCAATAGGGCGATCCCGTCAGCGCATCCTCCCGCTTCCGGTGCAGACGGTGCGTATCGTTGACCACGATCCCCTTGATCATCTCCCCGAAAAACACCCTGTCCTTCGTCAGCGTGCTGGTCACCGGATCCTCCATCAGGAGATGCTCCGCTCCTATCATCTCCCCATTGAAATCCGACCGGCCGAACATATACGCCCCAGGGTCAGCCGAGCGCCCGCCCAACAGCCCTGTGATGATCTGATGCTGAATGCGGCTCTTCCCGCAGTCCTTCGGCCCAGCGAAAATCAGCGCCTGCCCCGGCCGGAAATTCCCTGGTCCACCGAGATAGAGCGCCTCGCAGGCCACTTTCAGCCATCCGAAAAAATACGACGATTGCTCCTCCCCCAGCAGCCCCTCGATCAGTTGGCGCGTGACATCCCACTCCCCCGGAGACGGCGACAGCAAGCGCGGGCTGCTCCGCACCACCGCTCGCGCCGATCCGAAATCATGCACCCCCGCCGAATATCCCGCCAGCGACGGCAGCACCTCCTCCACCGACCGGTGCTCCATCGTGTGGAGCAGCACCAGGTCGCTCTCCGACGCCATCTCCCCATCGCGCGGCCGCAGCGCGATCATCCGGCCAGGCAGCATCCGCATCCGCTTCAGCACCTTTCGTTCCGACCACTCCGACCAGCGGCCGCCCTCCATTTCGATCAGATACTTGTCCCCAGCCCCGTCCACCCACCACAGCTTCAGCTCCTCCGCCACCGCCGCCGCGTCGAATCCCACATTCGCCGCCGCCGACCCCGGCTGGAAAGTCGCCGCCTCACCCTTCGCCCCCTCCTTGATCTTGCCTCGGCGGGGATTCCTTCTTTTTGGTTCCTCTGACATTGCTTTAAAAATCCCACTCGAAAAATGCCTCCTCGATCTCCCTCGCCCCCAGCGTCTCCGAGTCACAGAGCGCCAGATCATTCAGATCCTTCACCGGGTTCCCGGCGGCCGTCTCCAGCCCGTAGAGCGAAAAGGACTCCACCGCAGCACCAGCCACAGTCAATTGTCGCTGCCAACGCGCCGCCGCCTCCAGGCTCGCCGCCTTTGGTTTTTTCCCCTCCCCGGCGGGTTTCGGCTCATCCGCATCCATCATGATCCGGACCCGCTTCCCCTCGAAAAAAGGGAGCGCCTCAGCCGTGATCCGGTTCCCGCTCCCTAACATCGCACACACCGCCACCTCCGAGAGGAGACCATAGCCATGCAGAAAATGATAGGCTGCCAGCAGATCCGCCCCGCCCTCCACCAGGAGCACCCGCACCCGTCGGCCCAGCTCCGCCGCACCGATCGGCCAGACAGGGCTACCCGCCGTCCATGCCTTCGTCGTGCGGACCTCCGCTTCCCCCTTCCGTCTCAGCTCATAGGGCTCCCCATTGAGCCGCCGATACTGAGCCAGCCAGCGCGTCTCGTCCGTCACCACCCACGACCTCGACGCATCCTCCGCCACCCGCCATCGCCCCGTCCGATCCGAGAGCCACTGCGGCCAGTCGCACACCGCCACCCTGCGAAAGGACTCCGCCGCCACCTTCACCCCACCGATCGAGAGACCCCGCAGAGCAGCCAGCGCCTCGATATCCTCCCCCTTCATCCGCTTCAGGGTCGGCAGCGGCGGCTTCCTCCGCTGCCGCGCCTTTCCCCCATCCACGACCGGATTCATCCGGCGGTGCCGCCACTCCACCGGCGAAGGCGCCGGATAGACACCCGCCAGTCCCGCCAACTGCTCCACCGCCTCCGGAAAAGTGCAGCCCCGGCTCGACATGTAGAGCTTGAAGATGTCCCCGCTCCACCCGCAGCCGAAACAATGCCCGCTATCCCCCTCCTCCCCGCCCCGGATCGAAAACG
>CAYLJC010000043.1:0-1600 GCA_964383345.1 uncultured Akkermansia sp.
GCGGTGGGTCCCATCAGGACAGGTTTTCCCCGGGTCATGGTGAGATCGGGACGCGGGCGGGGCGTCAGGTCGTAGCGACTTTCCAGAAGCGCCTGCTGGGCGGCCATCACCTCGGGTTTCCTTTCGATGTCCGCCGCCATGATTTCGTCGAAGCTCACTTTCGGCTTTTTGGAACCCAGCGGATCGCGGACGAAGTCGAAACCCTCCATCTTGCCGGCGTCGGGCTGATTCTCGAGGGCGGGCGAGGAGGGAGCGGCGGGATTTTCGGAGACATCCTCGTCGTGTTGGGTTTTTTTCTGTTCGGGGCGCTCTACCGGCACGGCGGTGGGCACCTGAGCGGCCTGGATCGCATCGGTCGGCGGGGTGGTCGGACGATCAGACTCGGACGCGGGAGCCCGGTCTTCCCGGTCTTGGGAGTGGCCCGCCGCAGCGGAAAGAAGCAGACAAAGGCAGAGAAGCGGAAGGGATCGGGGGAGGAAGTCCATGGAATGAGATGAGGTTGGAGTTTACGGGCGTACGGAGATCGCATTGGATCGACTTTGATGGAGTAGCGCAGGGGATGTACCAGTGAACCTCGACATTTCCCAATCCACTGGCGATGAATGGGTTGGATGCTATCCACCCCTCCCGCCCGCGCAGCTTCCGCGTATTGCAGGATACCTGTTTCCCTCCGCCTCTTCATGCAGGTTGCCCTGGCAGCCTGTTGAAAACGGCTCCTCGGAATTGCATGACAGAATCGGGCATTGTGCATGAGAGGATCCTGTCCCGGTCCGGTATCGAGGGGAGACAGCCCTTGTCCCGTCTCATTTCGGGCGCATCGACCGCCGCTGGCACGCTGTCTGCGAGGAAGGAGGTTGCTCCAGTGAGCGGGGCTCTCGCATCAATCACCTTTTGAAATGGCGGGGCGTCTCTCGAAAAAACCATACACGTAAACCCCATCTGATATGAAAAACTATATAAAAGTCAGTCTGCTCTCCATTGGCCTCGTCACCTCGACGGCCCTGATCTCCTGTACTCCCGGCGAACGCGGCGCGGTCACCGGTGGCGCCATCGGAGCGGGGGCGGGAGCCTTGATCACCGGCGGAACCGGCGGCGCTCTCGTGGGTGGTGCGGTAGGTGCCCTCGCCGGCTCGGAAATTTCGAAAAATCGAGCCGCCCGCAACCGGGGCTACCATCGTCACCGTCATTACTGAAAGGTAGCTGGCAGCTGTTTTACTCTGTCGGTTCGCGCTCTGCGCCAGTGCAAAGAGCGCAGAACCGCCAGCAGCTAATGATTCGGGAAATAGCGTTCGAGGACACCGCGCAGGGAAGCGGGCGTCGACGGTTTCGCGAGATGCAGGTCATATCCCGATTCCACAGTGCGTTGGACCGCTTTTTTGTCGTCGCTCCCCGTGAGCGCGACGAGGACGATGCGGGGATTGCGCGTGCGGATGCGCTTCGCCGCCTCGTAGCCGTCCATCCGCGGCATCTCCAAATCCATGAAGACGACATGCGGATCAAAGGCCTCCACCTGTGAGATCGCCTCGACGCCGTCCTCCGCGACCCGGGCGATGCCGCCCTCTCGTTCGAAAAATATCGCGAGGACCTCGGCCGCACCGCG
>CAYLJC010000043.1:1610-11163 GCA_964383345.1 uncultured Akkermansia sp.
CGGAGGGGAGCTTCGTCGTCGGAGTCGTTCGGAGACGATTCGTTCATATTTAGTTAATGGAAGGGAAGGGAACCGGAAAACGTCTCGGATCGATATCCGTATCAGCGCGCGGGGAGCCTCTCCCCCGTCCCCGGGAAAAAACCCAAGGTCCGGGGACTTCGTTCCCTCCTCGCTGCGGAGGCGGGCACGGCCGCGGGCGGCGACAGGAATGCGGTGACGTCCCCGAGGGCGGTCTCGAGACATCGCCACGCCCCCCTCTTCACCGGAGCGAAATTCCCGCCCTGTTCGGTTCGAATCCGAATGAGGACATCCTCCCAATCGCCGGGGCCCAGCGTTTCCCCGGTGCGCAAAAAGACGATCTTCTCTTCCCCTTCCGGTCGGGAAGCCTCGATGCGGGCTAGGGCGCGGCGATAGCGCAACAGCATACGGGCCATCTCCCGGGCGGCCCGTTGACGCAGGTGGAGGAGCAGTTCCTCCCCGTCTCCGGCGATGGCCTCCATCTCATCGAGCAAATCGCGGAAGCCGGCCGCATCCCCGGTGTCCCGGCGGCGCAGGATCCCGGCGAGATGCGCTTCCCAACGCCGCAGCTCGCGGCCGTGCATGGCGGCGAAAGGTCGCTCCAGCCGCGCCCGCGTGAAAACAACGAAGTCGTGATGAAAATCCCGGACGGCCTCGGCGGCGCACGTCGTCCGGGCGGACGCATCCTCACCCGGTATCCAGCTCCGCGCGGCGGCCCGCAGGAGAGCGCGGTGGAGAAGGTGGAGACGCAGGGAAAATCCGAAGAGAACATGCTCCGGCGTCACCGTCGTCCGCGTCGGGAGGGGAGTGGATGGCAAGATCATGGCGAGCCTCCGCGCAGATTTCCTGCCAAAACGCGCTCGTGGAGGGGGAACCGCTCCGATCCGCCTTGGTGGCAAGGCTCGGGGGCCATCCCGGCCCGCTCTTCCGCCCGGTCCGCCCACCGCTCTTCATGGCTTTTCGCAAAGATTGTTTGCATTGTGCATCGGGACGCCGTTCTCCGGATCGGAAGCCTCACGGTCCGCCGGCCCCTGCCGCCTCTGGATGTATCCGGCGGCCTCGGCACCAACGAAAAAAATCTGAACCGAGAAATAGATCCACAGCAGTACCACCACCAGCGTCACCGCCGCCCCGTAGATCGATGTCACTCCCGCGTTTTGAAAGTAGAGATTCATCAAGTGGCGCAGTCCCCCCAGGAGCAGGCTTGCCACCACCGCCCCGCCCGCCGCCGCGCGAAGACACGGAGGGGTCGGCGGGAGCCAACGCAGCACGAGCGTAAAGATCAGTGTTAGTATGAAGAGGGAACCCAGTTGTTCGATCCATTTCCACACCGCCAGGTCGGCATACCCGTGGTAAATCCGCTCGGTGAAGAAGTGAAAAAGCGTGCCCAGCACCGCCGAGATCGCAATGACGAACCCGAGACAAAGAATGAGCAGAACAGGCACCCCCCGCTTCAGGACGAGGTTGACGATCCAACCGCGGCGGCCCTCCCGGCGGCGCCTCCCGAAAATGAGCGAGAGCACCTCGCGCAATTCCACCACGACTTTGGAAGCGGCGAAAAACAACATGCCGAACGCGATCAGCGACATCCAGCCCGTCCAGTCCGGAGCGCTTTGCCGCTCGACCAAGCCGATGAGGTAATCGCTCGATTCCCCGTCGAGAAACATCGTCGAGGCCTCGCGAATCTCCGCCCGGGCCGCTTCGTCGCCGACCAGCATACCAGCCAGTTTGGTCAAAATCACCAACAACGGAACCAGGGAAAAAAGGCTGTAGAAAGCCAAAGCCGCCGCCGAGCGGGAGTGGTCGTGCAGAAACCAGTTTTTGCCGATGGCGCGAACCGCCCCGAAACGGCATGTCATCCGCGACATCACTCCCGTCAGCCCTTTTTTTCGGGAAGATTTTTCCGCTTCGTCGCGGCGAGATCCCTGAGCTCCTCTTCGCTCATCGACTCGACCATCTCCCTGGAAGCGCCTTTCAGGGAGGATTTCTTCGTTTCTCCCCGCTTCGCGGAGAGCGCCGCACCGGCGGCCTTTTGTTGTTTTTTTGATTTCGCTGGCATGGGACGGAGGGTGGAAGGAAAACTTCACTCAGGCGTGGGCGGCGTTGTCCACCACGCCCTCGACGCCGTGCTGGCGGGCGCAATGGGCGCAGCAGTAGACATCCCCGCCCTCTCCCTCGACCCCGTGTCCGAGAACACGGCAGCCGCAGTGACGGCAGGTCGGCGCGAGGGTGTGGACGGCACATTCGAAGGAGTCGAAATGATAGCTCTCGCCGTTCATGGTGATTTCGAAGGATTGACGGTAGGTATTGCCGCAGCAGTGACAGGCTTGCATGTGGATGGTGGGGTCGGGGTTATCGAGGAGGACCGTGATGTTTGCGCTCTTCATCGAATCGCGCGTGGAACCGATTCCTCTCTTGCAGGACACATGCCTTTTGTTCCCGCCGCGCTCCCGCCCCCGTTCCGTCGGGCTTGCGGGCGAACCGGGGGCCGAGCCTCCGCCCTCGGCACCGCGCATTCCGCCCGCTCTCCCATTGCAAGATGAACGACATCCCGTCTCCGACGCAGAGACTCTATCATATCTCCAAAAGACATCCGGTCCCCTCACCTCCCGTCGGGAGCCATGCACGCTGCATAGCTCATTCCCGAATCTGCACACTTTCTCATCGCGGAGCGGGTTTGTCTTCGGATACACAACCCTCTCGCCATTAGATCCTTGCGATCACTGCACACCTCTTGGCATACCGCTTGCAATGCAGGAACCCCGATGCCCGAAACGGCATTCACCCGCAGATCAAACGAAACGAAAAACCTACTACTACCATGAAACTCCACCTATTGTTAACGACCCTGGTCACGGCCGCGGTCTTCCTCACCTTCCAGAGCCTCGGTGCCGAGGAGAGAGATGCCACCACACCCGCCGCGTCCGATGCCTCGTCCGATGCCTCGTCCGATGCCTCGTCTGATGCCGCATCAGATCGCTCGGATGCCGCCCCCGCGGAAACCGCCGCTCCCCAGGCGACCGATTCCGCCACGCGCGACACCGACGCCGCCACGAAGGACTCCTCCCTCAGCCAAAACGCGGACTCCCGCGACGATGACACCCGGCGGGACGAAAACGCGCGCGACCGGGAAGACGAAAAAGAGTCGGTTCATGCCGCCGAGCACCGGCGCGCCAGTGAGATCATCGGCATGGAGGTCCGCAACCGGGAGAATGAAGCCGTCGGTTCCGTTGACGATCTTGCCGTGGATCTGTCGAGCGGCCGCATCACCGCGGTCATCCTGTCGAGCGGAGGATTCCTCGGGATTGCCAACGAACTGAGCATCGTCCCGCCGTCCGCGTTGACGCTGGATCAGGAGAAAAAAGCCTTTTCGGCCAACCTCACCAAAGACCAGCTCAGCAACGCCCCGCATTTCCAGGGCGACGAATACCCTGACCTCAACGATCAAAAATACATGCTCGGCGTCTATCAGGCCTACCAGGCGGAACCCTACCTCGAGGACACCCGCAACGAGACCACGGTCGACGGGGGACGTCGCATCCTCAGAGCCTCCGAGCTCCTCGGGATGGATGTGAACAACCATCAGGATGAGACCATCGGCGACATCAACGAGCTGATCCTCAACCATTCGCTCGACCGGATCACCTCGGTCGTGGTGTCTTCGGGCGGGTTCCTCGGGATCGGCAACACCCTCAGCGTGCTGCCCGTCGGGGCGGTCACGACGACAAAAGACGCCGTGCTCGTCAACGCCACCAAAGAAACCCTGGAACAATCACCGCGCTTCGAAGAGAACGCCTGGCCCGATCGGATGAACGCGCCTTCCTATCTCGTCGATGTCTACGCGCCCTACCAGTTCCGTGATGAGCAAGACGACGAGGAAACCGAGGTCAGCGCCAGCGTCGACACCAAACGGCCCGGCACCACCACCAGGTCGGAGTCGGATAGGGAAAAAGAACCCGAAAACCTGACCGCCCAGGACCAGAGCAACGCCCCCGGCGACCTCGACGCCACGAAGCAAATCCGGAGGGAAATCGTCTCCCGCGACGACCTTTCTTTCGCCGCGAAAAACATCCGCGTGATCACCCTGGATGGCAAAGTGACCGTCACCGGTCATGTCGCTTCGGAGGACGAAATCGAAACCATTCTGGAAATCGTCCGTGAAGAAATGGGCGAAGGTCAGGTCACCAACAACCTCAAAGTCCAGGAATAATCTCCCAACCCCATATAGAAAAACCCTGAAATGAACAGACTCCAAATCAAAGGCAATTGGAACATAGCCAAAGGCAAATTGAAACAACGCTGGGCCGACCTGACCGACGACGATCTCGAATATCTCGAAGGCCAGGAGGACGAACTCATCGGACGCATCCAGCGGCGCACCGGCGAGACCCGTGAGACGGTCGAGCGCGCCCTCGCCGAATACGACGCCAGCACCCGCTGACACACGACACGGCAAAACACCAACAAAGCCCCGGATGGCTCGCGCGATCCGGGGCTTTTTTGCGCCCTTTTCCCCCACAAAACAAAAGAGTGCGGGCCTCCCGTGCCGCCCCGCCGTCGCCCGGTTCCCGCGGGTCGGTCGGGTCAGCCATTGATGATTTCACCGCCATTGGGATGCAGAGTTTGGCCGGTCATATAGGAGGACTCCGCCGAGGCGAGAAACACATAAGAGGACGCGCATTCCCACGGTTCGCCGGCGCGTCCGAGCGGCGTGTCGGCTCCGAATTCGGCAACCTTGTCCGGGGGAAACGTCGAGGGAATCAACGGCGTCCAGATCGGTCCCGGAGCGACCGCGTTGACCCGGATCCCCTCCTCCGCGAGTTGCTGGGAGAGCGAACGGGTGAAAGCCACTATCGCCCCCTTTGTCGCGGAGTAATCGAGCAGAGCCGGACTGCCGCGATAGGCCGTGACCGAAGCGGTGTTGATGATGGTGGCTCCGGAGCGCTTCCGCAGGTGCGGCAGGGCCGCTTTGGTGAGGAAAAAAAGGCGAAGACATTCGTCCGGAAGGTCGCCACGAGCTGGCTTTCCTCGATCTCGAGGAGCGATTCCCGGGGATGCTGCTCGGCGGCGTTGTTCACCAGAATGTCGAGCTTGTCGTAGCATCGTATCGTCGCGGCGACAGCGTCGCGGCAGGCGGTCTCGTCACCGAGATCGGCGCGGTGGAGTTCACAGCGACGACCGAGCCCGGTGACCCGCGCGGCGGTCTCGCGGGCATCCTTGTCCTCTTCGAGATAAACGATCATGATGTCGGCCCCCTCGCGGGCATAGGCGTAGGCGATGGCGCGTCCGATCCCGGAATCACCGCCGGTGATGAGGGCGACCCGTCCCTCCAGCCGTCGACCCGCCCACGCGCCGGGCTGTTCGTGTATGGGAGCGGGACGCATCGGCCCCTCGCGTCCGGGTTGCTGATCCTGGTGTTGCGGCGGGCGTTGCGGGCGGTCCGAAGAGGCACCGGTTTGGGAGGATTTGTTTGTCATGCCCCTGTGTTTCGCAAATCACATGCCATCTCCCGGCGGGTCGTTTGTTCCGGCGTGACGGCGGGCCAGCCACCGGCCCAGGAGAAGCAGCGCGAGTGCTGCGAGGACGATCGCGCTCACCGCCACCGGGTGGAGGTTCAGGACCGCTTTGCCCGCGCTCACCGGCAACAGGGAAAACCCGACATAAACCGGCAGGGCGATGCCACAGTGGTAGCGAAAAGGCAAATTGGTGAGTGCCAGGAGATAGAGCTTCGCCGCGTAGGGAGGTCCATGGATCGACGCGAAGAGAACCGTGAACCAGAGGCGATGGCTCTCCCGGATCGCAGGAATCCGATACCCGAAGGCGGCGATGCGACGGAGCATCTTTTCCCTCATCCCGCTCCGCGCGATGCCGTGGACGACGAGGAGATGGAAAAACATCCCCACCGCGACGATGACCATGCCCCAAAGAATCCCGAAACGCAGCCCGAGCACCACCAGGAGAACACTCACGGGAAACCCCGCCAGCGGCAGCACAAAAAAGGCGGCGATGAGCAGCGCCGGTGGCAGCGACATGCCGTAGGCGAGGATGGCCTCCCGGTCGAGGTCGCCCTCGTGATGGCGGACCAAGTACCAGGCTCCGACCGCGAGGAGCACGATCACCACCAGTCCGCCCCAGTGGCGTTTACAAAATCGTCCCGTCTTTTTCATCTGCCGGATTCAGCGAGAGTTCGGCGCCGAGAGGGAAGTGATCCGAGGCGGCGATGGACGTGGCGGTGCGCGGCACCTCGACCCGCTCCACGGAAAGATGTCGACTCACAAAAAGGTGATCGATCCGGAGGAACGCACGCAGGGTGGGAAAAGTCGCCCGTGCCCGATGCCCGGAGAGAGTGGTCTGGACATCGCATAACCGCGTCGAGAGGCT
The DNA here is from genome assembly GCA_964383345.1 of uncultured Akkermansia sp. Taxonomy (GTDB): domain Bacteria; phylum Verrucomicrobiota; class Verrucomicrobiia; order Verrucomicrobiales; family DEV007; genus Arctic95D-9. The sequence goes on from CAYLJC010000043.1 coordinate 8,010, forward strand.
CCGCCACACGAAGGAGCGCTCCCGCGAATTGAGATCCCCGCAGAGGATGACCGGCTCTTCTCCGGGAATGCCGCCGAGCCAGTCGGGGGCGAGGATTCTCCGGACCTGTTGGCGGCGCTCCTCCCGCCCGAGACCGAAATGTGTGTTGATGACGTGTAGCTTCGCCACCCCCGGCAGGGAAGTGAACGTGACCCACATCGCGCCGCGGGCCTCGCGACGACCCGCGTGGGCGGGCGTGAGGTGCTCCGTTTTCACCAGGGTGAAAGGGAACCGGGAAAAGATCGCCAGACCGTATTTTTCGGGCGCCTCCTCGAAGACCGCGTAGAAGGCGTGATCCATCCGAAGATGGTCGGCGATCACCTTCGCCTGATCGTGCCCGCCCGAGCGCGGACGATGGGCATCGACCTCCTGCACCGCGACGATATCGGGATCGCAGGAATTGATGACCCGGGCGATTCGTTCCGGGCGGATCCTCCCGTCGAGACCGACGCAGCTGTGGATATTGTAGGTCATGACCCGCAGCGGCAGATCCGTCGCACGCGGCTTTCCCGGAAAAATGATCTCGCGGCGTTCGCCGTCCTTTCCCAGATAATGCCGCACCACCTCGCGCAGTTCGGTGCCGCGCATCCACCGCCCGCTCGCCTCGTGATGAGCGAGATGCCAGCGGAGGATGCGGTCGGGCACGAGGACAAAGCCGTGGGTCTCCTCGCTACCGGGACCGCCGTGGGAACCCCGCTCGCGGGGAAAAGTGACCGAAGGCGACTCCGGGTCCCATCCGCTGATGATGAAATCCCCGGCATTAGGATGCCGCGAGAGGGCGATGAGATCCCGGATCACCTCGTCGAGAAAGGGATGATCGCGGCCGATGAGTTCGTCCGCGTCCCGAGGCAGGATCCATTCACCCCGCGCGTTGCGCGCTCGCAGCGTCCCCTCGTCGTCCTGTCCCGAACGAAACAGCACCAGCGGGATCGCCGCGTCGTTCACGAGGGCGGCGGCGTAGTCGGCGCGGTCCTTTTCCGCGAGGGTGAGGGGCAGATAGAGATGACCGATCGGCCCCATCGCAGTGATGTTGATCTTTTCCGCGCATTCTTCGACCGTTCCGAATCCGGCGTGCCCGGGACGCTGTTGGAGGAGTCGGCGGCGGCCCTCGTGCAGGCTGCGGGGACGATCCGGCCGTCGCCTTTTTCCCATCTCCCTCCCCGCCGTGAGGCCCCGCGAAAAGACCTCCGCGACGGCGTCCTCCACGGTGCGCCCGTGCAGGATCTCGTAGGGAATGGAACGTTCCTGACCGTGGTCGGAATAGACGAGCAGCTCGTAGTCGATCACCGGCGTCCCCCGGGCGGCGCGGTGGATATCCCGAATGGTGCGGTCGATCCCGCGCAGGGTCCAGTGGGCGAAATCCGAGTCCGGTCCCCGCCGGTGCGCCTGCTCGTCATAACCGAGGAAATTCGCCTGGATCACGGGGACGCCGCGCTCGATGTCGAGGAGCATACGGAAACGGATCGCCTCCCGCGCCGCGAGGCAGATGCCCACCCGCGCCGGGACAAAACGCAGTTCCTCGAGAAGATTCCCATGGCGCAGGGTACCCGCGACGACATCCCCCATCGCGATGAAAAACTCGAGCAAGGTGAGCGCGGCGACCCGCAGAAACGTGGGAAAATAGACGAGTGCCAGGAGGAGGCTTTTCACCGGATGGAGCCGTCGCACGAGACGGTTCACGGTGAGATCGCTCGAACAGTAATGGGACTCGGCCGCGCCGCCTCGATAAATGTTCGAGTAGACGTGCGCCCCCTCGAAGAGCGGTTCCGCGCCCCCTGCCACCATGCGCGCTTCGATCTCGTCGGCGGATTCCGCCTCATACATGCGGAACATGCGGCCGCTGCGATGATCGAGGAACTCGAAGGACGGCACCACCCCTTTGACCCCGTAAAAAATCTCTCCCTGCACCGCCGGTGTCGTCGAGGGCACTCCCGAATAAAAACTCTCCAGAGAAAAATACCGTCGCCGCAGCAGTCGGGCGAGATAGGGCATACGACCCCGCCCCATCGCCTCTTCCAGCTGACGGCGCGCCAGTCCGTCGATCTGGATCATGATCAGACCGGGCTCCTCGGACCGCTCGGTGCGCACGGGATGACCGAGGAGGCGCGCCGCCAGTCTCGTGCGGTTCCACTTGCGCCGCATCCATCGCCACCGGGCCGGGAGTTTGTCAATCACGCCCCACCTCCGTCGGCTCGGGTTCCATGATTCCCGTCGCGGCGGCGGACATCTTGGCGGCAAAAAGGTCCCATTCGATCTCCAGAGAATTGAGAAAAGGATCCCACGGAGTCTTCTCCTCCTCGGGCCGGACCAGTCGCTCGCCGATGAGCCTCTCATACAAGTCCGTGACTTCGCGCGCGCAGTGGTGGTGGTCGAAATCCGTCGCCGACGAGCGGGCCATCTCACCTCGTCTCCGCATCGCCCCCGCATCGTCGGTGAGAACGCGGAGAGCCTCGGCGAACGCATCGGGACGGGACGCGCCCGGGAGCAGGAACCCGTTCGCTCCGTCGATCACGATTTCCCGCACTCCCGGACCATCGAGCGCCACGACCGGTTTTCCCGCCGCCATCGCCTCGGCGAGAACCATCCCCTGGGTCTCACTCTGCGAGGCGAAGACAAACACCTCCATCGCCGCGTAGGCGTCCGCGAGCCGGGTCCCGCGGAGCGCGCCCATCTGGAAAACCCGGTCGCCCGCGCCCGCTTTCTCCAGGATCGTCCTCATTTTCTCTCCCGCGTCCCCCTCGCCGACGAGGAGGAAAACGGCGTCGCGGCGATCTTTCAGAAACATCCCCAGCGCTTCGGCGAGGAACTCCAGATTCTTTTCCGCCGCGAGGCGACCGACGTGCCCGATGACCAGCGCCTCCTCCGGCAATCCCGCGCGACGCCGGAACCGCGCGCCGTCCCCCGAGGAAAAAAAGTCCGTGTCGATCCCCGTGGGAATAGGCACGATCGGCGTCGTCACCCCCCGCTCGACCAGCAGATCCCGGATGCTCTGACTCGGGGCGATCACCGCGCTGCAGAGATTGCAGTACTCCGTCGCGAGTTGGATCGCCATGCGTTTGAGCGTCGGGGAATCGAGCGGCACATAGTGGGTGTAGCGCTCGTAGAGCGTGTGATG
>CAYLJC010000044.1:0-5976 GCA_964383345.1 uncultured Akkermansia sp.
ACGCCCGCTCTGGTCTTACGTGGATTCGAATGACGAAGGCGTCTTCAGCACGGCAAACAACCTGATGCGCTTTTTCGAGGACAACTCGAATCCGTCTTCGGAACACCCCGCCGGCACGGTTTCGAAGATCCGGATCTACAACCACGTCCTCGTCAGCGAATTCACGCTCAATCCGCGTGCCCTGAAACTGACGAAGGATTTCAAAAAGGCCAAGAAGGCGAAGGACAAGCGGAAGATGAAGAAGATCAAGAAGCAGCTCGCGGCGGTCAACGCGCAAAGGGCCGCCTTGCTCAATCCCTGACCTCGTGCCGGGTCAGGCCGGGGGTGCGGATTCCCTGGCCGCTCCACAAAATCCCCGCTTGGGAGCATTTCGCTTGAATCCGGCCCCAAATCGGTTAGGAAAACGGTCCGCATTGTTCACGGAGTTGCGGTCGAGCCATCACCAAATCCCCGTCAGTGCGGGAGAGTTGTATCGTGAAGGGCCCGAGGTTCTGCGACGCGCTCCGTGCCTCATGGGAAACATGTCGGCGGGGAGGGTTTGCAGGTGTCCGGGTCGGAATCCCCCAAAGCATCCCACCAGACATGAGTTTCATTGCCGAAAAATTTTCCCAGATCGCCCCTTCCCAGACCCTCGCCATCACCGCGACGGCGAAAAAAATGCAGGCCGAGGGCCAGGACATCGCCAGCTTCGGGGCCGGTGAGCCGGACATGGATACCCCCCAGCACATCAAGGATGCCGCGATCGAGGCGCTCCTCGCCGGGAAAACCAAATACACCGCCGCCACCGGGATTCCCGAATTGAAACAGGCCATCGCGGAAAAACTCCTCCTGGAGAACGGCATCGAATATTCCCCCACCCAGATCTCGGTGAACTGCGGCGCAAAACACTCCTGCTACAACGCGATCCTCGCCAGCTGCGATCCCGGCGACGAAGTCATCATCCCCTCCCCCTACTGGACCAGCTATCCCGACATGGTCCGCCTCGTCGGCGCGGATCCCTACATCGTGGAAACCAAGCGGGAGAACAAATGGAAGTTCACCGCCGAGGAGTTTGAAGAGGCCATCAGCGGGCGCACCCGGATGCTCATCCTCAACAGTCCGAACAATCCGACCGGCTCCGTCTACACCAAGGCGGAACTGGAAGCCATCGTCGAAGTGGCCGCCTCGGAGGACATCCTCATTCTCTCCGACGAGATCTACGAAAAACTCGTCTACAACGGCAAAAAGCACATCAGCACCGCCTCGATCAGCGAAGCCGCCAAAAACCTCACGATCACCATCAACGGGTTCAGCAAGGTGTTCTCCATGACCGGCTGGCGTCTCGGTTACACCGCCGCTCCCCAGGAAATCGCCGACGCCATCGACACGATCCAGGGCCACACCACCTCAAACCCCTGCACCTTCGCCCAGTATGGCGCCCTCGCCGCCCTCCAGGGTCCGCAGACCTTCGTCAACGACATGGTGGAGGAGTACGACATGCGGCGTCAGTACATGCTGAGCCGCCTCCAGAAAATCAACAACATCGAAGTGGTCGAGCCCGATGGCGCGTTCTACTTCCTCGTCGACACCACCAAAATGGGACTCAGTTCGTTGAACCTCAGCGAAAAGTTGCTCTCCCGCTACCAGGTCGCCGCCGTCCCCGGCATCGCCTTCGGACACGACATGTCGGTGCGTCTCAGCTACGCCACCAGCCTCGATGTCATCAAAAAGGGTCTCGACCGCTTCGAAGAGTTCTGCCACGCTCATTGATCCGACTTTTCCTTGATCCGATCACGCCCGGCTTCGGTCGGGCGGGCTTTCCGTTTCCCCGCGCCACCCGCGGAGGATCGGCGAAACCGCGCCGCCCCGACAAACTCCCGGCGGGAGCGGCCGGGTCCGCCGTTCCGTTTTTTTCCCGCATCGCCGGGGCTTGACTCCCCTCCCCTGATCCCACCCCACCATGTCCCCCGAACTCGCCCTCGCCACCCATGCGGCCCGTGAAGCCGGAGCCCTTCTCCGCGCCCGTTTCGAAACCGCCCTCGCCGCCACCGAACTCTCCGCCCACGCCCACAAGCTGGCCCTCGACGTCGAGAGCCAGCAGCGGATCGAGTCCATCCTCCTCGCCACCTTTCCCGACCACGCCATTTACGGGGAAGAAGGCCTCGCCGGCGACCAGAACAGCGAAACCCAGTGGATCGTGGACCCCATCGACGGCACCGTGAATTACTTCTACGGCATCCCCCATTTCTGTGTCTCCATCGCGATGCGGCGGGCCGGGAATCTCTCCATCGGTGCGATCTACGATCCCATGATGGATGAAATGTTCGCCGTCGATTTCGAAGGCCCGGCCACCCGCAACGGTCAGGCGATCCGACCGAGTTCCCGCGGGACCCTCGGCGAAGCCATCGTCACCATAGGATTTTCCAAATCCAAGGAAGCCATCGACGCCGGGCTGGCCCGCTATCGCGAAGTGGCCTATCGCGTCCGCAAAACCCGCATGATGGGCAGCGCCGCCCTCGCCCTCGCCTACATCGCCTGCGGTCGGCTCGACGCCTACATCGAGGAAAGCATCAGCCTCTGGGACATCGCCGCCGGACAACTCATGCTCGAACGCGGCGGCGGGATCGTCACCTTGCTTCCCTCCGACGGCACCCGCGACAAATGGGGCATCCTCTCCGGCAACGGAACACTCGACCTCTCCCTCTTCGCCTGACTTTCCCCCGACCCCTCCCACCCATGAGATACCGCACCGGCATCGGCTACGACGTTCATCAGTTCGCGGAGGGCCGCCCCCTCATTCTCGGTGGGATCACCATCCCCCACGACCGGGGCCTCATCGGTCACTCCGATGCCGACGTCCTCTCCCACGCCATCGCCGACGCCATCCTCGGAGCGATCGGACAGCCGGACATCGGCCACTGGTTCCCCCCCACCGACGCCTCGCTCGAAGGCATCAGCAGCCTGAAAATCCTGGAAAAAGCCGCCGCCCTCGTCCGCGAGGCGGGCGGTCGCATCGAAAACATCGACTCCTCCCTCATCGCCGAAGAACCCCGCGTCATGACACACGCACCGGCCATGAAAAGCGCCATCTCCGCCGCCCTCGGCATCGCGGTGAACGATGTCGGGATCAAAGCCACCACCAACGAAACCATGGGATTCGTCGGCCGTGGAGAGGGCATCGCCGCGCTGGCCTCCGCCTCCGTGGCATTGCCGGAACGGGCCTGAGATCGTCGGGATGATTTTTCCCCGCCCCGCAGGTGCAAAATCGCCTCGGAATGGTAAAGTGGGCGCGTCTCCCGTCGCGCCGGCGAGGCCGGAAAGCAGAACATGGAAGCAGTAGGTCAGTTCATCAGCCAGCACTGGCGTCAAGTCATCGAAGTGGCGATCCTCTGGGTGATCTTCTACAACACCTATCTGTATTTCCGCGCCACCCGCGGTGCCCAGATTTTCTCCGCCCTCGTCGGCTTTTTTATCGGCATGACGGTGCTCTCCGCCTGGCTCGACCTGAGCGTGATCGGCTGGCTCCTCAAATATGTCTCGGTCTTTCTCGCGATCGCCCTCGTCATCATCTTCCAGCCGGAGCTGCGGCGGGCTCTCGCCGAACTGGGCAGCCACCGGCTCTTCTCCTCAATGACCGAAAAAACGCGGGCACGCTTCGCCGATCTCCTCATCGAAGTGGTGGAAAATCTCTCCCGCAAACGCACCGGCGCACTCATCGCGATCGAGCGGGGGATCGACCTGAAGCAGTATCTCGAATCCGGCACCAGGCTCGACGCACAGCTCACCCCGGAGCTGGTCTACACCATCTTTCACAGCGGCACGACCCTCCACGACGGGGGCATGATCGTCCGCATCTCCGACGAGCGCATCGCCGGAGCGGGCTGCGTGTTTCCCCTGATCCAGAGAGAACTCAGCGACCAGAGCATCGGCCTGCGGCACCGCGCCGCGATGGGCATCACCGAGGAATCCGACGCCATCGCCCTCGTCGTTTCCGAAGAGACCGGTGCCATCTCGGTGGCGATCAACGGCAAACTGGAGCGCGACCTGGAAGGTGCCGAACTCTGCGAACGGCTCAACGAGCTACTCAGCAATCAGGATTCGGAGGAAGAGGGAGAGGAGGGGCACGATGACGATGCGTAGACAATTTTTCACCGACAACTGGAAAGACAAACTCGTCTCGCTCACCATCGCGGTGGCGATCTGGTACCTCGTCAAAGCGCACCTCGACTCGGGGACCCAGCACTTCCCCGTTCCCGGCACCAACAGCCCCACTCCGGTGCGACCCGCCACCGGTCCGGTCCTCGACGAAACCCTCCTCGGACCGCTCATGCCCCCTCCCATCACCGTCCCCATCCCCGTTCCGGGCGGTGGCGTCAAAGGCTGAGATCTCCTCCCCGCTCCGCCCGACATTCCCGAAATTCTCCCTCGGCTCCTCCCCCATCCTCCATGAGCGAACCCAAGCGACAATTTTTCGGCACCGACGGCATCCGGGCCAGGGCCAACGCCTGGCCGCTCCTCCCCGACTTTGTGGTCCGGCTCGGACAGTCCGCCGCCGACGCCTTTCTCTCCCGCCGGACCGACTCCCGGAACTGGCCCACCGTGATCATCGGCAAAGACACCCGCCAGTCCTGCGACATGCTCGAGAGCGCCATCGCCGCCGGACTCACCTCGCGCGGAATCGATGTGCAACTCGCCGGGGTGATTCCGACACCGGCGGTGGCCATGCTGACAAAGGAAACCGGTGCCCTCTTCGGAATCGTCATTTCCGCTTCACACAACCCCTTCGAAGACAACGGAATCAAATTTTTCGGCCCGGATGGCTACAAACTCGACGATACCCTCGAGAGCGAGATCGAACACGGTATCCTCCATCCGCCGCCCCCGCCGGAAGGCGGCCCCGTCGGACGCATCTCCCCCCTGGAAGGAGCGGCGGAGCGCTACATCGACTTCGTCTGCCGCAGCGTGGGGGAAGACCGACAAATCCTCAGCGGTCTCCGCATCGCCCTCGACGCCGCCAACGGGGCCGGCCACCACACCAGCGAAGCCATTCTCCGGGCCCTCGGTGCCACCGTGCTGCCCATGCACCACCACCCCAGCGGGATCAACATCAACCTCGACTGCGGCTGCACCCATCCGGAGGCCATCGAATCCCTCGTCCGGCAAACCGGTGCCCACGTCGGAGTCTCCCACGACGGGGACGCCGACCGCGTCCTCCTCTGCGACGAAACCGGCAGCGCCCTCGACGGGGATGAATTCATGGCCATCACCGCCCTGGCCATGATCGCCGACGGCACCCTCGCAGACAACACCCTCGTGGCCACGGTCATGAGCAACGCCGGCCTCGTCGAAGCCATCGAAGCCGCCGGAGGCCGCGTCATCCGTGCCGGAGTCGGGGATCGTTACGTCGTCGAACAGATGCGCACCGGCAACTACAACTTCGGCGGCGAGCAGAGCGGTCATTTCATCTTCCGCGATTTCAACAGCACCGGAGACGGCATCATCGCAGCGGTGCAACTGCTCGCGATCCTGAAAAAAAGCGGTCAACCGCTCAGCGAACTGCGGCGGGTCATGCGCAAATTTCCCCAGGCCCAGCGCAACATCCGCGTCTCGCAAAAGCCGCCGAGGGAAGCTCTCGCCGCCACCGCCCGCCTCGCCGAAGTGGAAACGACACTCGGCACCGCCGGTCGTGTCCTCCTGCGCTACTCGGGCACGGAACCGCTCCTGCGCCTCCTCATCGAGGGGCGCGACGACGCCTACATCAATCGCGAAGCCGACCTCATCGCAGAACAAATCCGGGCCGAGATCGGAGCATGAGAGGCAAAGGATTTTTTATCACCGGGACCGATACCGGCGTGGGCAAAACCTGGCTCACGACCGCTCTTCTCCAAACGCTGCGCGCCTCGGGCATCGACGCCGTGGGGATGAAACCCGTCGAATGCGGCGGACAAGAGGACTCCCGCGCGATCCTCGAAAGCTCGGGCGGCACGGAAGCAGGAC
>CAYLJC010000044.1:5986-11163 GCA_964383345.1 uncultured Akkermansia sp.
CCCTCGAAATGGTCAATCCCATTTCCCTGCCCGAACCGATCGCTCCCGCCGCCGCCACGATCCCGCCGGTGATCGATCTCGCGGAGATTCGCGCCGCCTGTGACACCCTTCGCGACCGTCACGAAATGGTTCTCGTCGAGGGTGCCGGAGGATGGCTTGTCCCGCTCGATCACGAGCAAACCATGGCCGACCTCGCCAAAGCCCTCGATCTGCCCGTCCTTCTCGTCGCCGCCAACCGGCTCGGAGTGCTCAATCACACCCTCCTCACGGTCTCGGCGATCCGGGAAAGCGGCCTCCTCTGTCGCGGGGTTTTTCTCAACAAACCCGGTCCGGCCCCCGATCCCTCCACCCAAACCAATCGCGGGGTCCTGCAAAAAATTCTCCCCGGAATCGCGATCCTCGAAGGGAACCCCGACGAGATGATCGCCCTGTTTTGAGTCGCCGTGCCGCCGAGTCGGATTGAAATGAACACAGCGGAGAAATAGCCTGTCCCTCCGCGTCTGTCCCGGGAGCCCGGGATTGGTTCCGAAGGCGACGGGAAAAGGCGACCTTGTCGGGGCTAAAAAAGTTCCTTCGGGTGGAAAATACGGGGTGCCAGATCGGGGGCGATGGCGATGAAATGGCGTTTATGCAACGTGAAAATGCGGTCCGCCCCGGCTCTGCGGGCGGCACAGAGGTGCAGATAGTCGTATGTCGTGGTCCAGATCGTCCTCCGAAATGGCGGCGACAAGAACCGACGAGTCAAAATAGTCGATCATGACTCACCGATGCCCGGGTTTCGCCAACAACTCCAACCGGTCTTCCCGGTCTTGGAGTGTTGTTTCTGCAGCGCTGAATTTCTTACCCGTCGCAGCAATGACCAGGCGTCCATTTTTACGGATCAACTTCGGTCGGGCTTGTTCCGGATCTTCTTTGCGCGTCAATTCGATGCGGTCCAGCACGATGTCCATCTCGAACCGGGTTGTTTCATCCGCCCCGATCCGCTCGCGGACTTCCTTGGGAATGACGATGCGCCCGGCCTTGTCCATCGAAATGGTATAGCTCATACCATCAACGTCCCATAGCTGTTGCCATTGTCAATTCCATGAACATTTGACAGAAGACGCGGCGGAAGTCGCCCGGAGGGACAGGCTATTTGGCGGCGGGAGCGGAGAGGGACAGGCTATTTGGCGGCGGGTTGGAAGTCGCGCGCAAAAGTAGGGCGAGTCGCCCGGAGGGACAGGCTATTTGGCGACGGGTTGGAATCGCAGGCAAAAGTAGGGCGAGTCGCCCGGAGGGACAGGCTATTTGGCGGCGGGTTGGAATCGCGCGCAAAAGTAGGGCGTGTTGTCCCCAACGCGCTGCGAGGGATGGAAGGGCACCCATTGCCCAAACGACGTTGCGGTCGCGGAGGTTTTTAAAGGTTCCCACTACCCTGTTTGCGCACGATTTCTCCTTGTCCGGTGCTCGCCGGTCATGCTTCCTTCTCCCTTGTATGAACCGTCCCCCTCTCTCGTTATTCGTTCTCTTTTTCATCACCGTCACCCTCCTGCCCGTGGCGCTGCCCGCCGAGGAATCCGCCGCCCGGGTTTTCCGGGCCGGTGCGGCCACGAGCAATATCACCCCGCCCCTGGGCATGGAAATCGTGGGAAATTTTGCGCCGCGACCGCGGGCCGAGCAGGTCCATGACGAGCTGCACGCCCGTTGTCTCGTTCTCGACGACGGCAGCACCCGACTCGTTTTTGTCGTGGCCGACACCATCTCCCTGGCCCGGGACGTTTGGGACGAAGCCAAACAAAAAATCGAGGCCGCCACCGGCATCCCGGCGGCAAACCTGATGTTCTCCGGCACCCACACCCATTCCAGCGTCTCCGCCGTCGCCAACCCCGAGGGAACGATCCACTACCGTGCCCTTCTCGTCTCGCGTGTTGTGGATGTTGTGCGTTGCGCCCTCGCCCGGCTCGAACCCGCACGGATCGCCTGGGGATCGGGTGAATTGCCGCAGCATGTCTTCAATCGACGCTGGCTCCTCAAGGAAGGATACACCAACCCCAATCCCTTCGGCGGGGAAGATCATGCCGTGATGAATCCGGGCAGCCTCGTGCGTCACCGCCTCGCCGGTCCCGCCGGTCCGACCAATCCCGAAGTCTTTTGCCTTTCGGTGCAGGCGGAGGACGGACGGCAGATCGCGCTGATGGCCAACTATTGGCTGCATTATGTCGGCGGGGTCCCGCGCGAACAAATCTCGGCGGATTATTTTGGTGAATTCTGCCGTCGGGTGGAAGAGGCCCTCGCCACCGACGGAGACCATCCTCCGGTGGTCGGACTGCTCGCCAACGGTCCGTGCGGCGATGTAAACAACAATGACTACAGCGGCAAAACCCCGGCGGTGAAGCGCAAACCCTACGAGAAAATCAAACTCGTCGCCGGCGATCTTGCGAACGAGGTCTTGCGCGTCCGCGAAGGATTGCAGCACCAGGCATGGGTGCCCCTGAAAGCCGCCGCCGCCGACCTCGAGCTTGCGGTGCGGCGTCCCACCCCCGAAACAGTGGCCTGGGCCGAAGCGGTCCTGGCCCGGCCGAAAGAGGCCAAACCGACCCATCGCCTTGAGAAACCCTATGCCGAGCGCACCCTCAGGCTCCGTGACGCCGAGCCTGATTCGGTGAATTGCCTCATGCAGGTGTTCCGCATCGGCGAACTGGGCATCGCCGCGATCCCTTTTGAAGTCTTCACCGAAACCGGATTGGAAATCAAGGCCCGCAGCCCCTTTGCAGACACCTTCACGATAGAGCTGGCCAACGGCAGTCACGGCTACCTGCCCACGCCGGCACAACTGGATCTCGGCGGTTATGAAACCTGGCTCGGCACCAATCGCGTCGAGCGCGAGGCCTCCGTCAAGATCACCGAAAAAATTCTGGAGTTGTTCGAGCAGGTCGGAGACAAATAAGCGACGACCAAGCTGGAACGGGGCCGGGAAATTCCAATGTGACAAAGGAGAACAAACACCCTCCCGGAAACGGGGGCGGGACTCGCCGCCGCAACCGCCCCTCAAGGCCGCTTCGCCGGGGCGAGGGGCGTTTTCCCCAGCTCCGCCAAGGCCTTCATCTCGTCCGCGCCCAGGGCACGGTCGAACACCGCGACGCCGCCGATCCAACCGGTGAAGCCGACGCTGCGCGAGCTGTGGATGACTCGCCCGATGGTGAAGGGGCCGCCGCTGCCGTCGTCGGCGGGCACGTAGAGATCGTGCGGATACCACCAGGGATTGAGCCGCAGGGCAACGAGCTCGCGGGTCGTCGCGCCCCCGCGCGTCGTCAGTTCCACTTTGGTGTAGCGGTATTCACGCCGCTCGACGCGCTTCTCCGGCGTGTCGACGAGGACCTCGACGGAGAGCGGCTCGTCCTCCGGCGGGTTGTAGAACTGGTCGGCGGGAAAGTCGGGGTCCTCGCCCTCCTGGAGGCCGGGCTCGCGCCGGTAATGCCCCTGCAGGTAGGCGTTGCGGGCGAAGGAGAGGAGGCCGTCCGCCTTCGGATTCTCCAGCCAGCGGTCGCCCGCCTCGCCATCGAGCCAGCCGGTCAGTTCGTCCCGCTCGTGGTCGAAGGTCATCGCGAAGCAGCGCCACGCGCCGTCGAGGACCCCGGCGGGCGAGTCGGCGGGGACTTTCGGCGAGATCCCGGCGGAGTTGCACTTGTGGAGGGCGTAGCGATTGAGAAAGGAGCTGGCCCCGTTCTCGGAGACGTGGCCGCAGGCCGAGCCCTCCTTGTTGAGCCCGGCGAAGAGGCCGTACTGCCGCTGGCCGCGCTCGACCCTTTGGATCGTGGTGGTCGCCTTCATCCGCAGATCGGTGCCCTCGTGCCAGATCCCGGCGAGGGCGTGGTTGCCGCTTTCCCGGATCGCCCAGACCACGAGGGTGACGGATTTGCCCGCGCCCTTGATGTCCAGCGGCGAGCCGTGGAGGCGCGCCCGCGGCACCTGGAACAGCGGGCGGAAGCTCGCGTCCTCCTCCGCGCGGATGCGGACGGCCTCGCCGAAGGGGCCGCGCCCGAGCAGGGGGAAGTCGTCGTAGCCCGCCTCGCGACCTTCGCCCCAGAAATCCCGCACGTAATTCTTTGCGTCGAGGGCGTAGTCGTTCGTCGCGCCGTCGGGAACGTGGGCGACGAAGCGCCCTTCCCCCTCCGTCTCCCGCTTCACGAAGTCCCACAACGCGACGAAACCCGGCGTCTTCGCGACGGCTTCGACGCGCTCGGCGAGGACCTCGGCACGGCCGGAGGGAACGGAAAAAGCGGCGGCAATGGCGGCAGCAGCGGGGAGGAGGCGGGCGATCACGGTGGCCATGGGCCAAGATCGGAGCAGGCGGACGAAACGCAAGGCGCTTTCCCCGTCCGCAAAAGCCGCGATCCGCCTTGCGCCCCCCCGGGGAGTGCTACGGGGATGCCATTGAAAAAATATCACATCAAATTGGAAAGCGACGAACGCGAAACGGAAATGGATAGCCTGTCTTTGAATTACTCTCGGATTTCATCAAAGGATTCGATTTGTTTCCCGCTTTCCTTGTCTTCCTCCCATAGGGTGTCGAATACTGGCTGGCCCGCGATCTCCAACACCTGCTTGGCTATGCGAAATGGGACAATTTTCTCAATGTCATCTCGAAGGCCAAAACCGCCTGCGAAGTCTCTGACCATCAAGCTTCCGATCATTTTGCCGATGTCGGGAAAACGATCCGCATGCTAAATTGGGCAGTGAAGGAAACCCCGAGTTCTCTTGCCCTGCCATGAATGAGCACATGAGTCGCAACGATATTGCCGCAGACGATGGCTACCAGAGCTTGCTGGGGAGGATTTCCCAAGTTTACGCATCAGGCCAGACCCGTGCGGCTCAGGCGGTGAATGCGCACATCGCCGAAACGTATTGGCGGATTGGTCACGACATTGTCGAGTTCGAGCAGGATGGCAATATTCGCGCCGAATATGGCAAGCGGCTGGTGGCGAATCTGGCGAAAGACCTCACCCTCCGTCACGGCAGGGGTTTCAGTCGAAGCAACGTCATGATGATGAGGGCTTTTTATCTGGCCTTCCCAAAAGTCCAGACACTGTCTGGACAATTGAGCTGGTCACACTACGTCGAACTGCTCTCGATTGAGGATGCTTTGGAGCGCGGCTTTTACGAGAAGCAGGCGATTACGGAGAAGTGGAGCGTGAAAG
>CAYLJC010000045.1:0-6601 GCA_964383345.1 uncultured Akkermansia sp.
CTGGATTTTGAACCCGCCGGCGCTGCCGAGTCCGCGAATCGGCGCGGGTGGGACAACGAGGACACGGGCTTCTTTGATGTGGGAGAAGGCTTCCCGAATGGTGGCGAGCAAGGTGTCTCCCTGGAGCGCGGGATCGGTCCGTTTGGAGTAGTCGTCGAGGACGAGGAAGGCGGCACCGACATTGGATTGGTTGGCCTGGAGGACGGAGGAGTAGCCGGAGATGGCGAAGGTGTGTTCAACGCCTTCGAGTCCGAGGCCGATCCGGTCGACTTCTTTCACCACGGCGTCGGTGCGCTCGAAGGAAGAGCCGTCGGGCAGTTGGATGACGATGATGTAGTAGCCCATGTCCTGCGTCGGAATGAAACCGGTCGGCACGGTGCGGAACAACTGGAGGGCCCCGCCGACGAGACAGGCGTAGAGGATCAGGACGAGGGCGGAGAGTCGCAGGAGCTTGCCCACGAGTCTGGAGTAGACGTTTGCGGTGGCCTGGAAGGTGCGGTTGAACGCGCGGAAAAACCAGCCGAAAAGGAGATCGAGGAAGCGGGTGAAGGCATCGCGCTTGGCTCCGTGAGGTTGCAGGAGGATGGCGCAGAGGGCGGGACTGAGGGTGAGGGAATTGATCGCCGAAATGACCGTGGAGGTGGCGATGGTGAGGGCGAATTGCTTGTAGAATTGTCCGGAAATGCCGCTGATGAAGGCGGTGGGAACAAACACCGCGCAGAGGACGAGGGCCATCGAGATGACGGGACCGTTGACCTCTTTCATGGCCTGGATGGTGGCCTCGCGCGGGGCGAGACCTTTGGCGATGTTTCGTTCGACGTTCTCCACGACAACGATGGCATCGTCGACCACGATACCGATGGCGAGGACCAGCCCGAAGAGGGACAGGTTGTTGAGCGAGAAGCCGAAGGCCTGCATCACCGCGAGGGTCCCGATGAGGGAGACGGGCACGGCGATGAGGGGAATGATGGAGGCCCGCCAGGTCTGGAGGAAAACCACGACCACGAGGACCACGAGAATGACGGCCTCGATGAGGGTGTAGAGGACCGACTGGATGGAGGCGCGGACAAACTTGGTGGTGTCGTAGTTGATGCGGTAATCGACGCCGGGGGGGAAGCGATCTTTGAGCTGGGCGAGTTTTTCGTAGACGGCGTCGGCGGTGGCGATGGAGTTGCTCCCGGGAAGCTGGAACACGCGGAGGGAGACGGCGTTGTAACCGTCCATGTAGGTCTTGCTGGAGTAATCGCGCGACCCGATTTCAATGCGGGCGACGTCGGAAAGTTTCACGACATCCCCCTCGTCGCCGGTTTTCAGGACGATCTCGCCGAATTCCTCGGTGGTCTTGAGGCGGCCGGGCGCGGTGAGGGTGTATTGGAACTGCGCCCCCGAGGGAGCGGGCGGTTGTCCGAGGCTGCCGGCGGCGACCTGGACATTCTGCTCGCGGATGGCCTGGACAACGTCGCCGGCGGTGAGGTCGCGCGAGGCGACCTTTTCGGGGTCGAGCCAGATGCGCATGGAGTAATCGAGTCCCCCGAGCGAGGAGGCTTCGGCGACACCGGGGAGCCGGGCGATTTCGTTCTGTACCTGGAGGGTGACGTAGTTGGAGAGATAGCCGATCTCGCGCGACCCGTCCGGGCTGAAAAACTGGGCCGAGAGGGTCAGGTCGGGGGATCGCTTCTGGGCGGTGACCCCCTGGCGTCGGACTTCCTCGGGGAGCCGGGCGACGGCGGAGGCGATTTTGTTTTGCACGAGGACCTGGGCATCGTCGAGGTCGGTGCCGAGCTTGAAGGTCACGGTGATCTGGACACGTCCGTCGCTGGTGCTCGAGGAGGAGAGATAAAGCATGTTCTCCACCCCGTTGATCTCTTGTTCGAGGGGGGTGGAAACGGTCTCGGCGAGGGTGCGGGCGTCGGCACCGGGGTAGGTCGCGGTGACCACAACGGTGGGCGGGACGATTTCCGGATACTGGGCCACCGGCAGGCTGATGTAGGCGAGTCCGCCCAGGAGGGTGATGACGATGCTGATGACCGCGGCAAAGATGGGCCGGTCCACAAAAAAGCGGGAGAGGTTCATGTGGCGGTCGATGGAAAAGTGGCGGAACTACACTGTGGCGGATGGGGCCGGCACCGGGTGATGCGGCGTGGCGCGGTGCTTTTTTCGCGGGCTTATGGCGCGGTCTTGTCCGGGGCGGAAGTGGTTGTGGTGGTATCCGCCTCGGCGACGGAGGGAGTCGCCGACTCTGCTTCGACGGGCTTCTCCGCCCCGCTCCTGGCACCGGAGGCGGCCACACTTTCTTCCGCCGGAATCAGCAAGGGGGTGACGGTGCGACCATTCCGCACCGCCATGACGCCGTCGACGATGACTTTTTCCTCCGCCTTGAGGCCGGCGCGGATCACGCGGAACCCATTGAGCAGCGGCCCGGTGGTGACTTTGCGATAGTGCGCGGTATTGTCGGATGCCACCACCCAGACAAAGCTGGTGCCCTGGTCATCGGCGATGGAGCGGTCGGGGACGAGGAGGCCTTCGTAGTTGCTGCTGCCGGGCACGCGGACGCGGGCGAAAAATCCCGGGGCCATGAGTTTGTCAGGGTTGGGGAAAACGGCGCGGGCGCGAATCGTTCCGGTGGTTGAGTCGAGGACGTTGTCCACAAAATCGATGTACCCTTTGTGCGGAAAACCGCTCTCGATGGCGAGTTCCATCTCCGCCTCGACCCGTCCGAACTGGGCGCTGACCCGCTTGCCCTCGCGGTGCATTTGCCGGTAGCGCAGGACGGAACGTTCGTCCGCCTCGATGTAGCAGTAGATCGGGTCGAGGGAGACGACGGTGGTGAGCAGGGTGGGCTCGGTGCCGCCCCCGGTGATGAGGTTGCCCATGGTGACGCGGGCGTCGCTGACACGACCCGCGACAGGCGAACGGATTCCGGTGAACTCGAGGTTGAGTTTGGCCTGGCGCAGTTCGGCTTCGGCTCCCTTGAGAACGGCGGCGGCCTCGGCGGCGGCTTTGCCCCGGCGATCGTAGTCCTCGGCGGAAATGGCTCCGTTGCCGTGGAGTTTGGCGACGTTTTCCAATTCCTGGGCGGTGAGTTCGGCACGACTGCGCGAGCTGGCGACGCGGGCTTCCATTTGCTGCACCACGGCCTCGTAGGGCCGCGGATCGATCGTAAACAGGAGGTCTCCCGCTTTGACTTCGGCACCCTCGGTGAAGTGGACCGTCTCCAGATAACCGGAGACGCGGGCGCGGATCTCGACGGTTTCCGGCGAAGCGAGACGACCGGTGAATTCATCCCAGTCGGTCACCTCCTGAACGATGGGGGTGATCACGGTCACCTCCGGCGGCGGCGTGGCATCGACGGTCTCGGGTTTCGCGTCGGAACGACTGCAGCCGGAAAAAAGAAGACCGGAGAGCAGGCCGGCGAGGCAGACAAAAAGTTTAAAAAAGGAGAGGCAACGTTGACTCATGGCATTCAATTACGTCTTTCCCACCGTATTCTCAGGCGAAACTTGCTGGCGCAATGACATATCGGTTATACCATTTACGTATGACCGGCCTGAATGATCTGAGATTGCTGCGAGCCTTTGTCTACGTCGCGGAGAGTGGCAGCATTTCGGCGGCGGCTCGCGTCCTCGACTTGACGCAGCCAACCCTGAGCCGTCGCATTCAGACATTGGAGCGCTCTGTCCATGCCTCCCTGATTCACCGCGACACGCACAGCATGAGCCTCACCGAGGCGGGGCGGGTGCTGCTGCCGGAGGCCCGGACCCTCCTCGCGATGGCGGAACGGGTCGAGCAGAAGCTGGTCGCCGACCGCCACGGTTTGCAGGGGCATCTGCGGATCGTTTCCATCGTGGATGTGGGCCAGTGGATCGTGGCGCGAACGCTCGCCCATTTCCAGGATCTGCATCCGGAGGTGACGGCGGAACTGCACCTCCTGAACCGTCCCACGAAATTTGTCGAGGAGGGATTCGACTGCGGTTTTCTGGTCGGCGAACCCACGGACCAAAATCTGGTCGTGCGTCCTCTCGCGAAGCTGCCCCGCGTCCTCGCGGCGGCTCCCTCTCTGCTCGAGCGCCACGGTCTTCCGGAGAAACCCGAGGATTTGGCGGATCTTCCCTGGCTCGGGGTCCTGCAACCGCATTTTGAGGCGCGGAGCCGCCTTCTCCTTTGCTCCGCGGAAGAGGAAAAGGAAATCGCGGTGACTCCGACCCTGCTCCTCGACACGGTCACCGCCCTGCGCCAGGCGGCTCTCGCCGGAGCGGGTTTCACGATGCTGCCGGTCTGGATGGTGGGCGAGGATCTCGCCGCCGGGGCACTCCGGATTCTCCTTCCCGATTGGAACCTGACCGACATCAGTCTCTGTGTTGGCTACGCGTCGGGCCGCCACACCACCGGTCGCCTCCGCACTTTCCTCGACTTTGCGCAAGGGGAGATCCCCCGCTTGCTGGCGGAAAAGGCGCTCACTTCGTGAATAAAAAAGGGAGGGGAGTTTTCCGGAGGTCTCCCCGGAAGCGAGCCGTCTCCCCGGAGAGGTGACGTTTCCGAAACGGAGGGAGGATGGAAAATCCGCCTTCCGAGCTTCTTTTTCTCTCTCGGTGTGATTTATTCTTCTTTGTGGGGCACCGCTCCGAAGAATGCCGTCGTATAGCATGGATAATGCCCGGCCTCCACCACCCGATGGACTCATGGAAGTGCTCTTTCTCACCACTCTTTTTAGTGTTGTTTTTGCCATTTTCTTCCTCGCTCTGTTTTTCCGGAGCCGGCAAGGCGGACGTTCCTGTTCCGATCAGGACGCCCTCCTCCCTTTCCGGGACGAGCCGAATCCGTTGACTCCCTCATCCCCACCCCAGTCCTCCGTCCCACCCCAACGCCAGCCCTTCGACCATGAGCCCTGACACTTCAATACGGAACAAAACGACGATACAGTTCGACGATCGCACCCCGCGCTTGTTTATGATCGCCTCGATCGTCTGGGGCCTCGTCGCGATGTTGGTGGGCGTCATCGCCGCCTCCCAACTGAACTTCTGGCAGATGAACGGGAAATTCTTCGAGTGGATCACCTTCGGCTGGTTTCGCTCGGAGGGCATCGAATACCTCACTTTCGGACGTCTCCGACCGCTCCACACCAACGCCGCGATTTTTGCTTTTGTCGGAAACATGATGTTTTCCGGCATCTATTATTCGACCCAGCGGCTCTGCAACGCCCGCACCTGGTCGGACCTGCTCTCGAAGATCCATTTCTGGGGCTGGCAGCTCGTCATTGTTTTTGCAGCGATCTCCCTGCCCGCCGGACTCACCCGCGGCATGGAATACGCCGAGTTGATTTGGCCGATCAACCTTCTCGTGGTGATCGTTTGGGTCATTTTCGGAGTAAACTTTTTCCTCACCCTGAAAGTCCGCCGGGAGCGTTCACTCTACGTCGCGCTGTGGTTTTACATCGCCACGATCATCACGGTGGCGATGTTGTATATCATCAATCACCTTCAGATCCCGACCAGTTGGCTGCACGCCTATCCCATCTTCGGCGGGGTCCAGGGAGCGCTGGTGCAGTGGTGGTACGGGCACAACGCGGTCGCCTTCTTCCTGACCACGCCCATCCTCGGCATCATGTATTATTTCCTGCCGAAAGCGGCGGGACGCCCGGTCTATTCCTATCGTCTTTCCATCATCCATTTCTGGTCGCTCGTTTTTATCTATATCTGGGCGGGACCCCACCACCTCCTCCACACCTCCCTGCCGACCTGGCTCCAGTATCTCGGGGTGTTCTTCAGCCTGATGCTCTGGGCGCCGTCGTGGGGCGGCATGATCAACGGCCTGCTCACCTTGCGCGGTGCCTGGGACAAGGTGCGGACGGATCCGGTGATCAAGTTTTTTGTCGTCGGGATCACTTTCTACGGAATTGCCACCTTTGAGGGACCGCTTCTATCGATCCGTTCCGTCAGCTCCCTGGCCCATTACACGGACTGGATCATCGGGCACGTCCACAGCGGCACGCTGGGTTGGAACGGGTTCATGGCCGCGGGCATGTTCTACTGGCTCGCCCCGCGCCTCTGGGGAACCAAACTCTGGTCCGTCAAGCTCGCCAACACCCACTTCTGGATCGGACTTGTCGGCATCCTCCTCTACGTGGCTTCGCTCTGGTTCGCGGGCGTCATCCAGGGGCTTATGCTCAACGAGACCGATGCCAGCGGCACCCGTCTCGTCAACGAGTTTGTGCAAACGGTGGACAAAATCCACCTTCTCATGCTGACCCGTGCGATCGGCGGGGTCTTTTACCTGACCGGTTTCATTCTCCTCGCGGTGAACATTTGGAAGACCGCGAAATCGGGAGCGCCCGTCGATGAGACCCGCGAGGTGTTTGAGGACCCGGCCCTCACGAAAGACGGCATGACCTGGTCGGCGGCTTTCCGCAACGATCCCGTCGCTTACACTTTCTGGTGTCTTTTCTTTGCGATTCTCTGGTTTTTCCTTCCCCCCGGAGCGAACCACATGGCCCTCGTCGCGATGCTCGGATTCGCCGCCCTCGCCGTCTATCGCGGCAAACGTGACTCCGCCAACTGGTCGCGCTGGTATGACGAGCTTTCGGAAAACTACCTGCCTTTCACCG
>CAYLJC010000045.1:6611-11015 GCA_964383345.1 uncultured Akkermansia sp.
GGTCATCGCGGTGGCGATCGGCGGTCTCGTCCAGATCATCCCCACAGTGACGGTGAACCGGGCCATGAACGTGGAGGACCGCCTCCAGAAACTCTACACTCCGCTCGAACTCGCCGGACGGGATCTCTACGTTGCCGAGGGCTGTTACAACTGCCACTCGCAGATGATCCGGACCCTCGTTCCCGACGTGCTTCGCTACGGGGATTATTCGCGGCTCGGCGAGTCCATTTACGACCATCCCTTCCAGTGGGGATCAAAGCGCACCGGTCCCGACCTCGCGCGGGAAGGCGGATTGCGGGGGGATTCCTGGCATTACCTGCACATGCTCAATCCGCGCGACATGAATCCGCAGTCGCGCATGCCCAACTATCCCTGGCTCTTTGAGAAAAAGACCGATTTCAAAAGCCTGCCCGGTCGTATCGCCGTGCAGCAGCGCCTCGGGGTGCCCTATCCCATCATGACGCCGGAGGAGATCGAGCAAAACGCACGCCAACAGGCCCTGGCTATCGCCACCCGGCTCGTCGATGACAAGGTGAAAATCCCCCTTGCCAAAGGTGCCAAGGAACCCACCACCGCCGTGGAAGCGCGCGACCATCTCGCCGGCAAACAGATCGTCGCCCTCATCGCCTACCTGCAGAAGCTCGGGGCCTACGATGTCGTTGTGCCGCCGGAGCATCCCGCCCCGGTGAAACCCCGCGCCATCAAGCCCGGTCTCCCCGATGAGTTCCGCCTCGCCCCACCCTCCGAAACCACCGACCAGACAACGCCCGAGGGCGCCACCACCGCACAGAACTAAAAACTCCCTCCTCTCATGTTCCAACGCGTCATCCTCGAAACCTGGCACCACTACGTGCCCTATATCTGCTTCGCCCTCATCGGCGGCTCCTTTCTTGCCATCGTCATCCGCGCGGCCTTGATAAAGCCGGAGGATGCGCACCGCCTCGCCGCGATGCCCCTGATCGGCGACGACGAGCTGGAGGAAAAAAGAGAATCCAACCCTGACGAAAACAGAAACGCCGCCCGATGAAAAGCAACCGCCCTTCCGAGTCCGAATCCGAAGTCGCCATTCGGGAGCACGTCTTCGACGGCATCGAAGAATACGACAACAATCTGCCGAACTGGTGGCTCTTCACCTTTTACGCCGCCATCGTTATTTTTATTGTCGGCTGGTTTGTGTATTATCAGTTGCCCTTCCGCATCGTCGATGACGGGGAGCGGATCGACCGGGCCATCGCGCGGATCGAGGCGAAAAAAACCGCCGAACTCGAATCCATGCTCGCCTCCCTGAGCAACGAATCCCTTCAGGAAATGAGCGCGGACGCGTCCCACGCCGCGGCGGGAAAGGCCATCTACGATGCCAAATGTTCCGCCTGCCACGGACTCGATCTCTCCGCGACGATGGGCGGAATCCAGTTGCCCGGCCTGCCCCTCAACGACTCGGAGTGGAAATACGGCGGCACCCCGCTGGAGATCATGAAAATCGTGACCGACGGTTCGCCCGACGTCACCAAGGGCATGGTCGCCTGGAAAGCGCAGTTGAGTCCCTCGGAGATCGCCCAGGTGGTGGCGTATATCCTCAGCCA
The DNA here is from genome assembly GCA_964383345.1 of uncultured Akkermansia sp. Lineage (GTDB taxonomy): Bacteria > Verrucomicrobiota > Verrucomicrobiia > Verrucomicrobiales > DEV007 > Arctic95D-9. Next base: position 8,195 of record CAYLJC010000045.1, read on the forward strand.
GCAGAAGACCTGATCATGCCCCGCCCTTGCGGTGTTCCATCATGCCCCCTATCAAACAGCCGAATCTTGACACTCTCACCAGCGTAAACGCCGACGGGTCGCACCACATTCTCCATCCCTCCGATGTCCGCGGTCCCTACACGTTCTGGCGTCGTCTCTTCGGTCTGGCGCTCATCTCCGTCTACGTGCTCCTGCCCTGGATCCCGGTCGGCGGATTCCCCGCCGTCTTCCTCGATCTCGCCGAACGCCGCTTCCATTTCTTCGGTCTCACCTTTCTCTCCGAAGATCTCTGGATCGGTTTTTTCCTCCTCACCGGACTGGGGTTTTCCCTTTTTTACGTGACCGCCCTCTTCGGTCGGCTCTGGTGTGGCTGGGCCTGCCCCTACACCGTTTTTCTCGAGCACATCTACCGTCGCATCGAGCGCTTCATCGACGGGGACGCCACGAACCGCCGCCGCCTCGACGCCGCTCCCTGGACGGCGGGGAAAATCGCCCGGCGCGTTGCCAAACAGGGCCTCTACCTCCTCGCCTCGCTCCTCATCGCCCATGTCTTTGTCTCGTATTTTGTTTCTCTCCCGCGCCTTTACAGCTACATGCGAGATTCGCCGTTGAACCATCTCAAGGTCTTCGGCACGATGCTTTTTCTCACCGCCTCGCTGCATTTTTGTTTTGCCAGGTTCCGTGAGCAGTTTTGCATCATTCTCTGTCCCTACGGGCGCATCCAGTCCGCTCTCACCGATGACGACACCGTCAACATCGGCTACGACACGGTGCGCGGGGAACCCCGGGGGAAAAAATCCGACGCCAGCGCGGGGGATTGCATAGATTGTTATCGCTGTGTCCAGGTCTGCCCCACCGGGATCGATATCCGGGACGGTCTCCAGTTGGAGTGCATCGGCTGCGCCGCCTGCATCGACGCCTGTGACACCGTGATGACAAAACTGGATCTCCCCAAGGGCTTGATCCGCTACGATTCTCCGAAAGGCCTCGCCGGCGGCAAACACCGTTACCTGCGTTCCCGCACCGTGCTCTACACCTGCTTCATGGCGGTGGGTGCCCTCGTTCTCGGGATCTCGCTCCTGAGCCTCAGCCCCGCCAAGGCCGAGCTCATCCGCATGGCCGGCAACGCCTATTACCTCGACGACTCCGGGGTGAGGAACCAATACCGGCTCCACCTCGTGACCAAACGCAACGAGCCGACCGAGTTCCGCATCACCCTCGAAGGATTGCCGGAAGGAGCGGTGGTCACCGGACTCGACGAGGTCATCGTCCTGCAGGCCGGGGAAGAGACCGTGAAAACCCTCCTCGTCCAGGTCCCGAAATCCTCTTACGAAGGCGAATTTTCCATCCATCTCAAGGGCCTCGTCACCCCCGGGAACACCACCCTCACCGACAGGATCGAGTTTCTCGGTCCCAGCGCTTATGCCCTCGAATGATCCCCCGCTGATTTTCCGTCATGTCTTTCCTCCGCAATCGCCCTTGGCTCTGGATCGTCTTTGCGTTTGTCCTGCTCATCGCGGGTTGGATCGTCCTCTTGAAAATCGCGGCGGAGCATCGGCCCGCCAGCGTGGAACTCTCTCCCCCTCCTTCCCATGAGCAACCTTGATCCCACCGCCCTGACCCTCGGCGGACTCTTTGTCGCCGGACTCGCCACCAGTCTCCATTGCGCGGGCATGTGTGGTCTGCTCACCTGCGGACTCGGGATCGCCGGACGCGGTCCCGCCCTCGCCTCGGTGGGAGTCTACCATTTTTGCCGCCTCGTCGGCTACGGCATCGCCGGAGCGGTGATGGGTTTCCTCGGCGGACGGCTCGGTTTCCGCTTTGATCCGGCGGGGGTGCCCTGGCTGCCCGTCCTCCTCATCCTTTTCCTCGTGGCGATCGTCTTCGGCCTCGACAAGCGTCTCGGTGCGGTCCCGGGACTGGGTCGGGTCATGATGAAAATCCGGATGAAAACACTCGGCCTGCCGCCCCTCGCCCGCGGGGCGGTGATCGGGCTGGCCACCCCCCTGCTCCCCTGTGGTCCGCTTTATGCGATCCTCGCGCTGGCCCTCGCAGGCGGATCGGTCGTGCGTGGGGTCGAGACCATGCTGGCCTTCGGTCTCGGAGCCCTCCCCGCGATCTGGGCGGTCCAGATCGGCTCCGTCTGGGTCAACCGCAAGCTCGGCTCGCGCGGTTTCCTCCACGCCAAACGCGGTCTCGCCGCCGCCGCCGCCCTCTCCCTGATGTGGCATTTTTCCCCTCTCACACATAGCCACGAAGACGGAACCGGCGGAACCACCTGCCGCTGTGAACTGGAGATCGAATGAGCACCGCCGCCCGCACCCTTTCGTCCCTGCCCGCCCGCGACGCGGCGAATGAGGTCCGTCCCTGCGAGCACTGCGGGAATCGATTCCAGGTGCGTTTTGCGGAAGAACGATTCTGTTGCGCGGGCTGCCGCACCGTCCACGATCTCATTCAGTCCGGGGGGTTCGGGTCGTTTTATGAACTGCTCGGCCGCCGTATTTTGCAGCCGGCCACCGTCGTTGATCCCGATCCGGGCCAGTTCGAAGAACTCGCCGTCGCAGTCGCCGTCGCCGAGGAAAAAGGCCGGAGAAGTGATTCGCCCGCCCGGCTCTCCCTGCGTCTCGGCAATCTCTCCTGCACCGCCTGTCTCTGGCTCGTCGATCACCTCCTGCGGCTCCATCCCGGGTCTCTCCGAATGAACGGCGACACCTCGCGCTCCGTCCTCACGCTGTGGTGGAACCCCGGCGAATTCGCCGCGATGGATTTTCTCCGGGAACTGCATCGCCACGGGTATCCGCCCTCGCCCTGCCGCCCGGAA
>CAYLJC010000046.1:0-11004 GCA_964383345.1 uncultured Akkermansia sp.
GCGCAGACGGCCAAGCAGACGATGATGCAGCGGCTCCGCCAAGCGGAAAAAGAATTGATCTACGAAGAGTACAAAGACCGCGCCGGCGACATTGTCAGTGGTACGGTGCGCCGTTTCGAACGAGGGGACGTCTTTGTCGATCTCGGCAAATTCGAGGGAGTCATGCACCAGCGCGAGCGCGTCTCGACCGAGGAATACAACGTCGGGGACCGCATCCGGGCCTACGTCGTGGCGGTGGAGAACGGAGCCCGCGGCCCCGAGATCATCCTCTCCCGCAGCCATCCGAATTTCGTGCGGCGTCTCTTTGAATCCGAGGTCAGCGAAATCGCGGACCGCACCGTGGAAATCCGCTCCCTCGCTCGCGAAGCCGGCTACCGCACCAAAATCGCGGTCTACAGCGCCGATGAAAAAGTCGATCCCGTGGGTGCCTGTGTCGGAATGCGCGGCGCCCGGGTCAAAAATATCGTCCGGGAACTCAACAACGAGAAGGTGGACATCATCCGCTGGAGCGATGACATGCGGGCCTTCGTGCAGGAGGCCCTCAAGCCCGCCGAGATCAAATCCATCACCATTGACGAGGAGAAACAATCCATCCTCGTGAAAGTGGACGAAGAAGAACTCTCCAAGGCCATCGGTCGCCGCGGCCAGAACGCCCGTCTCACCGCCCGCCTGATCGGCTGGGATGTGCAGGTGCAGAAGGACGAGTCGGCCCACGAAGCCTTCGAGGCCCAGGTCGCGGAGGCGACCGCCAGTCTCGCGGCGGGGGCGGGAATCGAGGAAGAGGTCGCCGCCGCGCTGGTGCGCGGGGGTCTGACGAGCCTCGACATGCTGGTCAACGCCGTGGACGAGATCGACATCGCCGGGGTCCTCGGGATACCCGTCGAGGAAGCTCGCGAGATCCGCAATCTGGCCGTCGTCGCCACCGGCGGAACGGTGGAACCACCGGCGGAAGACGCCGTGGAAATCGCATCGGACGCTGCGACCGGGACCGAGGCGACGCCTTCGGAGGAAGCCGCCCCGACGGAAGGGGACAAAACCCCGGAAGATACCGACGCTGCGCCCGAAGAGGAGTCCGCGACGGAAGAGGTCGCGTCCGCCGCCTCTCCCGAAGAGGAACGGCCCGAACCCAAAGCCGAAACGGCCGGGTGATCTCCGCAGAAGGCGGTGCGCCTTCCCCATTTGACAACCTATTCCAGACCTACAAAGTAACATTCTCTTTTTTGCGCGCGATTCGCGCACTGCCATTACCCCCGCCTCCCTTATGCCCCGCAAGAACATGCCTGCCAAAGAAAAGGTGGATTCTCCGGAATCCGAGTCGAAATCCGTGGACGAGCAGAAAGCGGAAGCGCTAAACCTTTTCGAAAAAGGGGAGAAAAGAGGAGGTCGCAGAGGCAAGATGACGGTTCCCGTTTCCGGTCAGGGATCTCTCTACGGACACCTCGGCAAGGAGAATCCGGTGGACACCCTCTCGGGGATGAAAACCGCCAGCACTCGCGCCCGGACCGAGCGCAACCTGGCGGCGGCGAAGCCGGCACCCGACGATGCCATCTCCGACGATACGATCCCCGACAAGGAGGACGAGGAAAATTCGGAGGAGAGGGAGAATTCCGTCGAGATTATCGGGGACAAAAAAATCATCCACATCAAACCGCCCATCATCGTGAAGGAGTTGGCCGCGATGATGGAATTGAAACCGTTTCTCCTCATCCAGGACCTCATGGAAATGGATGTTTTCGCCAATCTCACCCAGGCGATCGAGCCGGATGTGGCCTCCAAAATCTGTGAAAAACACGGGTTTATTTTTGAAAAGGAAAAGCGTGAAAAAGGCGCTGGAGTCCACAAGGTCGATGAAGTCATCGAAGTTCCTGATCCAGAGGACCTCGAAGAGGTGGAAGAGGACAAACTCCGCATCCGGCCTCCGGTGGTGACCTTCATGGGGCACGTCGATCACGGCAAGACCTCCCTGCTCGACGCCTACCGCGGATCGCGCGTCGCCGCCGGGGAAGCGGGTGGGATCACCCAGCATATCGGAGCGTACCAGATCACACGCAACGAGCGGACCGTCACCTTCATCGACACTCCCGGTCACGCCGCTTTCTCCGAAATGCGGGCGCGGGGCGCGAATGTCACCGACATCGTGGTTCTCGTCGTGGCGGCGGACGACGGGCTGATGCCCACTACTTTCGAGGCGATCGACCACTGCAAGGCGGCCGGTGTCACCATCATCGTGGCGATCAACAAGGTGGACCTCGTCCGCGCCGATGTGATGCGGGTGAAGGGGCAGTTGCAGGAAAACGGACTCGCCCCCGAAGACTGGGGCGGCACCACGATTTGCGTAGAAGTTTCGGCCAAGGAGGGGACCGGTCTCGACGATCTTTTTGAGATGATCGCCCTCCAGTCGGAAGTGCTCGAACTGAAAGCCAATCCCGAAGGCCCCGCCCGCGGGATCGTGGTCGAGGCGCGGACCGAGGCAGGCAAGGGCCCCACCGGAACCGTCCTGATCCAGTCGGGCACTCTCGAAGTGGGCGACGCCTTCATTTGCGGCGTTCAGTACGGCAAAGTCAAGGCCCTCCTCAACGACGAACGCAAGCGGGTCGATTCGGTCGGCCCTTCGACCCCGGTGGAGATTGTCGGGTACTCCGGCGTTCCCAATGTCGGCGACGAACTCGTCGAGATGGAGAGCGAACGCAAGGCCAAGAAAGTCAGCGAAGAACGCCTCGAGCAAAAACGTCAGGAAAAACTGGCACCCGTCCAGCGTTCCGCTCTGGAAACCCTTTTCGACAATATCGAACAGGGCAAAAAAGCGACCCTGCGGCTCATCATCAAGGCCGACGCCCAGGGGTCGCTCCAGGCCATCGAAAAATCCATCAACGAGATCGAGTCCGACAAGATTTCCGCCGAGATCCTGCGTCAGAGCGCGGGTCCCATCACCGAGGCGGACGTGCTCCTCGCCAGTGCTTCGGATGCCATTCTCATCGGTTTCAATACCAAGGTCGAGGCGAAGGCCCAGCCGCTCGTAAAGCGCGAGGGTGTCCAGGTGAAGCTTTTCTCCATCATTTACGAACTGCTCGATCAGGTGAAAGAGGCCATGCTCGGTCTCCTCGAACCCGAGACCCGCGAGAAAGTCATCGGTCACGCCAAGGTGCTCGAGATCTTCAAGCTCTCCTCGGGCAAGGTGGGAGGTTGCACCGTCACCGACGGGCGCATCGCCCGTCGCGCCCGCGCCCGGGTCCTGCGGGACGGGGTGCCGATCTACGACGGCGGGTTCTCGACCTTGCGCCGATTCAAGGACGATGTCAAAGAGGTCAAGGTCGGGCTGGAATGCGGGATCAAGCTCGGCAAATTCAACGACTACCAGAAGGACGACATCATCGAATGCTACGAGTTGGAAAAGCTGGAGCAGACGCTCTGAGTTGATTTCCCCGTTTTTGTTCCCTTCGTCCCTCAGCCCCTCACCGGTGCGAATTTTTTGTTTCGCGGGTGTACGGCCCGATCTCCTCCCTTGCCCCCCTCCGACATGAGTCAGCGCATCGCCCGAATCAACGAACTGCTCAAGCGCGAGATCAGCGATTGTGTGAAGAAGAATTTCGAGTTCAACGACATTCTCGTCACCATCCACGACGTCGCGACCTCGGTCGATCTGAAGACGGCGCAGATCTATGTGGGCACGATAGGCGATCCGGAAAAGGGACGCGAGGCGATTCGCAAATTGAACGCGAAGCGGGGTCTCATCCAGAGCGTCGTGATGAAGCGGGTGGTTCTCCGAAACACCCCGGTCCTTCATTTTCAGATCGACGAATCGATCGAACGCGGGGTGCGGGTTCTCAACATCCTCGACGAAATCGGCGAGATCGACCTGCCTGACCCGCCTGACCTGCAGGAGGAATCCGAGACGCCCGACGAAAATTCGAAAGGGGAATAAGTCGTTTCTTTTGCTTGGCGTGGCGACGGATTTTTGTCATGATCCCCGCATGGAACTCCTCTACACCCTCTTCATTGGTCTCGTCGTCGGCGCTGTCGCCAAACTCCTGATGCCGGGAAAAGACCCCGGTGGATTCATCATCACCACCCTCATCGGCATCGCGGGGGCCTTCCTCGCGAAATTCATCGGGCAGGCCCTGAACTGGTACGACGAATCGGACACGGTCGGTTTTATCGCCTCCGTGCTCGGGGCGATTCTCCTGTTGATCCTCTACCGCGTCATCACCGGAAAGCGGAGCAAGCCGTGATCCCCGAATCCCCTTGCCGAGGGGAAATCTCCTCTGCACACGCCGTGCAAAACGCCTGATGCTGCGCGCCGATCCGTTGCGTTCTGCAATGAGATCGGCGTTGTTTATGTGTTTCTGTAAGGGTGACGTCAATTCTTTCGGAACGCCGGAGCCACTGAGTCGACCGCGTCGCAGTCCTTTCCGAGGGGTCTGCCGCAGCGCTTCCTCCTCTTTTGGCACGGGCATTGCTGAGCTGAGGGAGGGCATATGGATGACACTACCTCTACTGAAACGCCCGATTTGCCCCGAAGTCGCCGGAAACCGCGCCGCACCCGCGACCGCATCGCGATGATCTCCACCCACGGGTATGTCGCGGCGCATCCCCCCCTCGGTGCGCCCGATACCGGAGGTCAGGTCGTGTTTGTGATCGAACTCTCCCGGAAACTCGCCCAGTTGGGGTATCGCGTCGACATTTGGACGAGGCGGTTCGAAGGGCAGCCCGAGATGGAACGAGTCAATGAGAACGTGCGTATTCTTCGGGTTCCCTGCGGCGGGGATGATTTCATCTCCAAGGAGGTCCTCTATCACCGGCTCCCGCAATGGAGCGAAAACGCCCTGCGCTACATCCACCGCCACCGGCTCAAATACCGTTTTATCAACAGTCATTACTGGGACGCCGGAACCGCCGGAGCCCGGCTCGCCCTCGCCCTCGGGGTGCCCCACGTCCATACGCCGCACTCGCTCGGGATCTGGAAAGAACGCGACATGCGGGAGAACTCGGAGGAGGACGCCGCCGTGCTCGACGAGCGATTTAATTTCGCCCAGCGCATCCACCACGAGCGTATCCTCTATCGCGAGGCCGATCTGGTCATCGCGACGACCCCGATTCAGGCCGACCTGCTCGTCAGTGATTACGAGGTCAAGCCCGACCATCTCCGCATGATTCCGCCCGGCTACGATGACACGCGATTTTTTCCGATCGGAGAGGCCAGCCGGCGCGCCCTCCGACGCGATCTCGGCTACGAAACCCGGGTCATCGCGACGCTCGGGCGCCTCGCCCGCAACAAGGGCTTCGATCTCCTCGTCGAGGCCTTCGGCTTCGTCGCCGAGCGCGATCCCTCGGTGCGCCTGCGCATGGCCATCAACGATGTCTCCAGTGATCGCGGGGACGATTCGCTGATGAACGAGGTGCTGGCCCTGATCGAGAAAAACGGTCTCGAAGACCGCGTCACCATTACCCCCTCGGTCTCCGACGAAGCGCTTCCCGACTTCTACCGCGCCGCCGACGTGTTCGCCCTCTCCAGTCGTTACGAACCTTTCGGGATGACGGCGGTGGAGGCGATGGCCTGCGGCACTCCCACGGTGATGACCACCCACGGCGGCCTCCATCGTGCGGTCCGCTTCGGGGAACACGCCCTCTTCGCGGACACGACGGACAAATACGAGTTCGGGGTCGCTCTGCTGCAGGCGCTGAAATACCGGCGTCTCCGCGAGCGTCTCCATCGCGACGGCGCCCACCGGGTGCGGAGCCTCTTCACCTGGACCGGGATCGCCCAGCAACTCCTCGCGGCGGTGGAGGACCGCAGCCGCGATACCTACGAGGTGGTCCCGCTCCTGCCCGACATCGATTTTCCGAATTGAAGACTCTGGTCCCACCTTTCATACCCTGTCATGTCGATAAAACTCTTCGCCTCGGATCTCGATGGAACCCTCTTGGGAAAACCCGACAGCACCGCCCTTTTTTACAAGGTGTGGAAGGCGATTCCGCCGGATGAGCGCCCGCTGCTCTGTTACAATACGGGACGGCTCGTCGACGATGCCCTCGAACTGATCGAGACGAGCGATCTGCCCGATCCCGATTATCTGATCTGCGGGGTGGGGACTTTCATCTATCAGTTTCGCGAGCGTTCCCTCCTCAAGGCCTTTTCCGAAGTGATGGAGGAAGGGTGGGACCGGCACAAAGTCAGCGAGATCGTTTCGCGCCTGCCCGACGCGGTGATGCAACCGAGTCGTTACCAGCACGCCTACAAAGCGAGTTGGTACCTCGAAGGGGCGCAGAAGGAAACGATAGAGGATCTCGAAAAACAATTCTTTTCCGCCGGGATCCCCGCCCAGGTGGTCTATTCGAGCGGACGGGATCTCGACATCCTGCCGCCCATGGCGAACAAGGGCAACGCGCTTCACTGGCTCGCCCGACACCTCGAGATCGGCTCCGACGAACTCCTCGTGGCGGGCGACAGCGGGAACGACTCTGCGATGTTCCTCATTCCCGGGAGCCGCGGCATCATCGTGGAAAACGCCCAGCCGGAACTCATCGAGGCGACCCTTCATCTCGGTTGCTACCAGGCCGATACGGTGTGTGCCGAGGGGGTTCTCGAGGGGATGGTACACTACGGTCTCATCCGCACCCTGCCCTCCTACGATCTCAGCGGGATCGAACACAAGCAACTCGATCCCGAGCTGAAACAACTTCTCAGCGGGCATCGCCACGACGGAATCAGCAACGAAGAACTCGATTACCTCCGGCTCGCCCACGGCAAGGCCATCGAAGCCCTGCGGAAAAACATCACGCCGCTGGGTTTCTCCGCCTGTTCCCTCGAGGACAATATCTCGCGCGGGACCGACGCCAACTACTTGTCGGTCTGGGGACGCGATGGTTCCATCGCGGTGATGGGAGCGCTCAAGGCGGGGGATCCCGTCTTTCGCGAATGTTCCAGGCGCACCCTCGAGACCCTGCTCGACCACATGTCGCTGACCGGGCAGATCCCGTCGAACGTACGGATCACCACCGGCGAACCCGACTACTCCGGTGTGGGCGGGATTTCCTCGATCGACAGCGGGCTTTGGCTCATTATCGCCTTTCACGAATACATCCGTGCCACCGGCGAGATTTCCTTTCTCCGGGAGCGGCTCGGCCAATTGCAAAAGGCGATCGATTGGCTCAGCGCCCACGACAGCAACAACGACGCGCTCATCGAAATCCCCGAGGCGGGCGACTGGACCGATCTGTTCGGACGCAGCTACAACGTCCTCTATGATGAAGTCCTCTGGTACCGGTGCAACGTGGCGTTCGGACGTCTCCTCGAAATCGCTGGCAACCTGCAGGCGGCCGGTGATTACCTGCGTTGGTCTCATACCATCAAACAGCAGATCCTGGCGAAGTTCTGGCCGTCGACCGCGGCGGTGGCGGGCACCGCCCATTTCTCGGACAAGCAGTTTTCCCTGGGTGACACTTCCTATCTGCTCGCCCAGGTGACTCCTTTTGATTTCAATTGGCGGTGTGATGTCTACGGGAACATTCTCGCCTTTCTCTACAACGTGCTCGACATCGACCGGGCCAAGATCGCCTTCCGCTTCATGTGGGGGGTGGGCTGCAACGAGCCCTATCCGGTGGTGAATCTCTATCCCGTCGTCGGCAGCGGAGACGCGGACTGGCGCAGCTATTACACCGTGAATCTTCTCAACCTGCCGAACCACTATCACAACGGAGGGATCTGGCCTTTCATCGGGGCCCAGTGGGTGCGTTTCGTGCATCGTCTCGGCCTGCGCGAGGTTGCGGTGCAGGAGCTCATCCGGGTGGCGCGGCTCAATCAACTCGGCGTCGCCGTCGAGTGGGAGTTCAACGAATGGGCGCACGGCGTCACCGGCCGCCCCATGGGCAAAGCCTTTCAGGCCTGGTCCGCCTCGGAATTCATCCTCGCCTGCACCGAACTGAGTATCGGCCGCAAATGAACGCGGGGAAAAAGCGCTCGCGTCTTGTCATTTCCAAACCGATTTGCCACCCTCACGATTATGAAGGAAGAAGACCTCAGCACCGTTCGCCGGGAGACCGGAAAAGACGGCGATTTCCAGCGCCAGGAGGACGCCTTTCGCGATACTTCGCTCACCCCGACCCCGGGCCGGTATCATCTCTACGTCTCCCTCGCCTGCCCCTGGGCCAGTCGTGCGGTCATCGTCCGGCGACTGCTCGGTCTCGAAGAGGTCGTCGGGATGACCGTCCTCGATCCCATCCGCGACGAGCGGGGCTGGGCCTTTCGCGAGGGTCCCGGCCACTCGGCGGACCCGGTCAACGGATTCCGCTTTCTCAGCGAAGCCTATCGCCGCAGCAATCCCGGCTACGACGGTCGGGTCACCGTCCCGGCGCTGTGGGACACCGTCGAAGGACGGCTCGTCAACAATTCCGAAGACGACATCTGCCGACTTTTCCATGAGGTGTTTCCCCGATCCGACGGCGGCTACGACCTGTTTCCGTCCGATCTCGAACCGGAGCACGGCTCGCTCGCCTCGTGGATCTACGAAACGATCAACAACGGCGTCTATCGATGCGGTTTCGCGACCCGCCAGGAGTCCTACGAAAAGGCCTTTCGCATCCTCTTCGAATCCCTCGACACCCTCGAGCAACGGCTCTCACAAAGCCGCTATCTGTTCGGGGACCGCATCGTCGAGGCGGACTGGCGTCTCTTCTGCACCCTGGTGCGTTTCGACGCGGTCTACCACGGCCATTTCAAATGCAATCTCCGCCGCATCGCCGATTATCCGCACCTGCAGGGCTATCTCCTCGATCTCTACCAGTTGCCCGGCATCGCGGAGACGGTGAACCTCGATCACATCAAGCGCCACTACTATGTCACGCACCACGAGATCAACCCGACCCGCATCGTCCCGGCGGGTCCCGCACTCGATTTCACGGCGGCGCACGGGCGGGAGCGCTTCCCGGGAGCGCGCTGAATCGAGGAGCGCGCGGCAACCTCACCGCTCCGGAGCGGCCTGTCCCTGCAAGGGCAGGTTCGCGATGTAGACGCGGGCACCGTTGCCGACGACTTCAAAGAGATCGATGATGTCCGACGACTTCATTCTGACGCAGCCATAACTCGCCGGGGTTCCGATGCTGCGTTCTTCGGGAGTGCCGTGGATGTAGATGTAGCGTCGGTAGGCGTTGGCATTGTGCGCCTCGGTGCCCTTGAGCCAGAGGATCCGGGTGACGATGGGATCGCGGCCCGGCGCGTCGGGAGGGAGGATTTCGCCGGTGCGTTTGCGGGATTTGAAAACGGCACCGGCCGGGGCGTTCCGACCGATTTTTTTGGCGATGCGGAAGGCCCCCAGCGGGGTGTGGTTGCTGCCCTTCTCGTCGCCGAGTCCGAATTTCGAGGTGGAGACCGGATACTCGCGGATGCGCACCCCGTCCCGGTAAACCGCCATGCGTTGCTGCGGGACCGAAACCTCGACGATGTGTTGGTTGTCGGTGACGCAGGAGCTGAGGGTGACGGCGAGGGATCCGATGGCGAGGAAGGGGAAAAGGCGGGGAATCATGAAGGGAAAACGCAACTGTAACGCCGATCCATGGCCGCGCAATCGACGCCGCATCGCAACGGAGGCGGCAGGGCGGAATTTTCCGGCTGGGGAGGGCGTGGGGGAACCTGCGACGGGCCGGTTTGGCGCATACCCGCCAGATCCCTCGCGAAAAAGTCGGGATTTCGCGTTGCCGGGAGGGCCGTGAATGTTACTATCCGCACACTTTGAACTCGAAATCCACCGCGCTCTCCGGCATGGGCCTCACGAAATGGCTCATCTGCATCATCGCTTCGATTGGTTTTGCCTTTGATATTTACGAGCTGCTCATGCTGCCGTTGATCATCAAACCGCTGATCGCGTCCTTGAGCGAGCCGCTCGTGCAGGAACTCATCGCGGGGGGCATGAGCCCGGCCGAGGCCAACGCTCTCTGGATGCCGGGCGGGGAGATGTATGGGAAATGGGCGCGGACGCTCTTTTTTGTTCCCGCCCTGGTCGGCGGGATTTTCGGCCTTCTCGGCGGGTATCTCACGGACCGCTTCGGTCGTCGTCGCATCCTCACCTACTCGATTCTGTTGTATGCCTTTTCGGCCTTCGCGGCGGGTGCACTGGTCGAGACGCTGCCGCAGTTGCTCTTTTTCCGCTGCCTGGTTTTCATCGGCGTATGCGTGGAGTTTGTCGCTGCGGTGGCCTGGCTGGCCGAGATTTTCACCGAGCCGAAGCAGCGGGAAAAAGTGCTCGGATACACCCAGGCCTTTTCCTCCATCGGGGGATTTCTCGTGGCGGTGGCGAACTACTACGCCGCCACCTATGCCCTGAGTCTCCCTGAGATTCACGGAGGGCACGAAGCCTGGCGCTACACCCTGATCTCCGGGGTGTTGCCCGCGCTTCCGCTCATTCTGATCCGGCCTTTCCTGCCCGAGTCGCCCGCCTGGGCGAAGAAAAAAGCGGCCGGGACGCTGCGGCGCCCCAGTCTTCGGGAACTCTTCAGTCCCGAACTGGTGCGCACCACGGTGGTGACCACCCTCATCTTCGCGGCCAGCTACGGCATCGCCTTCGGTGCGATCCAGCAACTGCCGCAAATTCTCGCCTGGCCGCGCGGCCATGTCGAGATCAAGGCGATCGCCGGTGCCGCCGAAGAAGCCGCCAAAACGGCTCTCATCGAGGCGGCGGAGGGCGAGGGGAAGGCCGCTCCCTCCGAGGCCGAACTCGTGGAAGCCGGGAAGCAGGCCGGTCGCAATGCGAGCGACAAACAAACCGCCACGGTGGCGAAATGGCAGGAAGTCGGGGGACTCCTCGGACGCCTTGTTTTCGCGGTTCTCGCGGTCTGGATCGTGAGCCGACGGACGATGTTGCGTGTTTTCCTGATTCCCGCAGCCATCATCACACCGCTTTATTTTCTCTGGCTCGGGAGCAATCTCGGGACCGAGGGCAGTCTGGCGATGGTCAAGTGGGGTATCTTTCTTGTCGCTCTTTTCACGGTGGCGCAGTTCAGTTTCTGGGGGAA
>CAYLJC010000047.1:0-10944 GCA_964383345.1 uncultured Akkermansia sp.
TCCCAAAAAAAAGCGACGCGGGCCCCGGGAGACCCGCGTCGCGTCGCAATTTTCGTTTTTGGGAGAAAAAACGCCTCGTTTCAGAGCACTTCGGGCACGGTGAAGGGCGCGCGATACTCGCGGGTGGCGAGAGCATTGGCGGGGGCGTCGAGCTCCCCGTTGCCTTCGGCCCATTCCGTTTCCGGATTGAACTTGACCATGGGTCCGAACACGATGCTCTCCTTGGTCAGGTCCACTCCGTTGCGGCCGAGATGGTCCGACATGGAGGTGAAACGATCCGTGAGGAGGGCGTCGTCCTTGATCTTCTCGAGGACTGCCTCTTTCTTCAGGGCCGCCCCGAGTCGGTGGGAAATGAGTCCGGTATGGCAGAGGGCGCTGGAGATGTGGGTTTCCTCACAATCGGCGTACTGCTCCTCGACCTTGCGGCTCTTCACCGCCGAGATGAAGTTGGCGAAGATGTCTTCCGTCTCCAATGCCTCCGGCGCGGGCATCTCTTTTCCGTCGGTATCCTTGACCTTGATCTTGCCTCCGGCACCGGTGTAGACGAAGCCACCCTCACAGGCGACCACCACGGCGACGCCGCTTTCGCCTTCGAACTGATCGGGAGACTCCATGCTCTTGGCCCAGTTCTCCTGCCCCGCCTTGCTCTCGGGCAGACCGCGGGTTTCAAAAATGAGCGGAGCCTCGTCGTAGTCGTGGAAAACGAGCTGGGTGTTCGGGGTCTCGGCATCGTCCTCGTAACCGAGGCGACCGCCGATGCTCATGGAGCGGGGGGCGATCTTGTCCTCGCCGAGATACCAGCGGGCCACATCCATCTGGTGGATGCCCTGGTTGCCCATGTCCCCGTTCCCGTAGGCGTAGAACCAATGCCAGTCGTAGTGGAATCTCTTGCGGCGCAGCGGCGACTCCAGCTCGGCCGGACCGCACCAGAGATCGTAGTTCACCCCCTCGGGAATCTCGCCGTTGCCGCCCAGACCGATGGCCTGGCGGGCCTTGTAGCACATTCCTTTGACGTACTTGATCTTGCCGAGCTTGCCTTCGCGGACAAACCGCACCGCCGCCTGGATCGAACCGCTCGCGCGGCTCTGGGTACCGCCCTGGCAGATCTTCCCTTCCTTGCGGGCCAGTTTGACGAGCTGACGACCTTCCCAGACATTGTGGGAGATCGGCTTTTCGAGGTAGGCGTCCTTGCCCGCCTGGATCGCCCAGACCCCGGAGAGGGTGTGCCAATGGTTCGGCGTCGCGGTGGACATCACGTCGATGTCGCCTTTTTCGAACATTTCACGCATGTCGGCGTAGCCTTTCACTGCGATTTTCTGTTTGTCGGCGGCGGCGTTGACCCGGGCGTCGAGGACGGTGGGGTCGATGTCGCAGAGGGCGGTGAGGCGCACCCCTTTCATCCCGGTGAACGCACTGATGTGCGACTGGCCGCGGCCGTTCACTCCGATCACACCTACGCGGATGTCATCGTTGGCGCCGAGGACGCGGGAGTTCGGCCAAGCGAGGGCGAGACCGAAACCAGCCCCGTATTTGAGGACTTGGCGGCGGTCGAGAGAGTTTGGTTTATCCGGAGTTTTCATGGTAATAGGGGCACAGCCTACGGAAAAGCGAGGCCTTCGGCAATCCCTAAGAAATCCCGCAGTTGCGGTCGGTTGCGATTTGCCAATGGCCGGGCGCACGCTCCCGCGACCACGCCTCCTACCGCGACCGGATCTCCTGCCGAATGTTCCCCGGGCGCATCACCGAGCGCATGGAGACCTCGGCTTCGCGCTCCTGGCCAAGCCAGTCGAGGAGCACGGCGACGCGGTCCCCGGCACCGATCAGCCGGGTGATGACGGTCTTGAGCCCCTTCATGGCGCCGTCGGTGATCGTGATCTCATCCCCGGGGACGAGGGCCTGTTCGATCACGCGGATGGCATTGGATTCCTCGGGAAACTCCTCGCGCAGTTCGCGGAGGTAGGCGTCGCTGATCTGCGGGTAAAAGTCCGCGAACCGGAGCACCCCGCTGACCCCCGGCGTACCGTTGACGGTCCGCAGGTCGGTGGCGAGGTCGAAGCGGGCGAAAAAATACCCCGGGAAGAGGGCTTCGACATACCAGACCCGGCCCCGCAAGGTCGCCTTTTCAAATCGGATCCGCGGACAGAACACCTCGTCGAGATGGGCGAATTGCTGGAGGTTGCGCGCCGCGATGTGTTCGCTCTTGGGTTTGGAACGCACGCAGAACCATCCCTCTTCGGGCTTTTCGGAGTCTTCAGACAGGTCGGACATGGCTAGGCCCTCCACTATAATCGCTCCCGGCCCGGAGGAAAGGTCGATCTCAGGGCGAGACCAACCGATTCGGCCGCTCCCAGTGGAGGCGTGCCAGGAGAGTGTCGCCCGTGGCATTCCGTCGCGGCCGCCATTCCCCCACCGTCACCCAACTTTCTGCGGGTGTGGCGTTGGTGACATGGAAATTGCCCATCAGCGCCACTTCGTCGGGTTCGTTGACACCGTCGCCGACGAGGGGCAGGACAATGCGCTCCGTCTCGCGGATCAGACAGAGTTTTTCGGTGTCCACGCGGGCGACCCGGAGCGGGGCACGCCAGCGGATCACGTTGGTGTTTGTGGCGTCCTCGCGAGTGTAGACGAGATAGAGACCGTCGGAATGCGTCAGCCAATGCTGTTGGGTCGTGGACAGGACGAGTGCCTCGCCGTCCTCCCACGTCCACGCCTTTTTCTCGCCGTAGTGCAAGCCGTCCTCGCTGACGGCGACGTAGCCCCGCTCGTCTTCCGCCCGCATCGTGAGGAAAAAGCGTTCCCCGTGGCGTGTCACCGACGGTTCCAGCAAACCCCGCTTGATCGGCAGCGACAGGGCCGGACCCGTTTCTTTGATCGCGAGGGTGCTGCCGTCGAAGCCGCAGCGCACTCCCACCACCTTGCGGTCGCCCTCTCCGGCGTGAAAAGTGAGCGACATAATCACCTCACCATCGGGCAGGGTGACGCGCTGACCGCAGCCGTTCGAGTAGCTCCGCGCCCCTCTCGGATCGTCCCATTCCAGGACCTTGCGCTCCGACCAGGTGCCGTCCGCCTTCCTCACCGAATAGACGGGATAGCGGGCCAACTGATCGGCCACGGAGAACTTGGCCCCCCGATAATAAACATTGTGCCCCATCGCCAGGACCGTGCCGGTCGCGGCGTGGTACTCGGGGACGACGTCGCAGGCCCCTTCCTCCAGACCTGCGTGCCCCTCGACGGGTCGGCGCCCCAGACCCAGGATCGCGGCGGGGTCCGTCCAACTCTTTCCGAGATCGTCGGAGAGAGTCCAATGCACCGGACCGAAATAATCCGACCCCGTGATCTCCTGGAGAGTCATCAACGCAAGCGGCTTCCCCTCCGCCCCCGGAACCATGCAACAGCGCGGATGAAACCAGGTCACCGCCCCGCCATCCCGGTTGCGCCAGAGAACCTGTTTTGCGATTTCGCCGAGGAGAGCGCTTTCGTCGGCGGTGGACAGGGCGGGCCGACCTGCCAACAGGACCGCACCCGAGGCACCACCGAGGCGGAGAAAAGTTCGTCGTTTCATCATCGGGAAAGGGGGAAAACGGGATCAACCCGCCTTTCCAACACCCAACCACAACTCGAAACCCGACGCAACCGACCGGTTCAAGGGAATCCCGGGACCGCCCGCAGCGCTGTCTCAGGGGAGAAAGGAACAGACATACTGACAGATCCCTTCCCCCACCCGGATTGTGAATCCCGACCGGGCGGGTACGGCAAAGACGTCACCAACGGCATAACTCACGAAACTCTCACCGCCATCGAGCTGAACTTCACAGGTACCATCGGTGATGGCCATCTCCTCGGCTGCGTCCGTGCCGAAATGATACTCACCGGCGTAGATCAGGCCGAGGGTTTTTTTGCTCCCGTCAGGGAAGAGGATGGCGTGACTGACGACCTTGCCGTCGAAATACACATTCGCTTTCGCGACCGCGGTGACAGAGGGGAATTCCATGGAGAAACGAGGTAAAAAGGGAAAGAAAAGACCCGCTTAGTTTTTCTCGCGGCGGCGGGCCTGGGTTTTGAGACGGAGACCGTTGAGGCGGATGAAACCGGAGGCGTCGTCCTGATTGTAGGCGTGCTCGGCACCGCCCTCCATCGTCGCGACATCCTCGTTGTAGAGACTGTGCGGCGAACGGCGTCCGGCGGTGATGATGTTGCCTTTGTAGAGTTTCAGGCGCACCTCGCCGGAGACATACTGCTGCGACTCGGTCACCAGCGCCTGGAGCGCCTCGCGCTCGGGAGCGAACCAGAAACCGTTGTAGACGAGTTGGGCGTATTTCGGAATGAGCGAATCGCGCAGGTGCATCACCTCGCGATCCATCGTGAGACTCTCCATCTGGCGGTGTCCGGCGAGGAGGATGCTGCCCCCGGGAGTCTCGTAGACCCCGCGGCTCGTCATCCCGACAAAGCGGGTGTCGACCATGTCGATGCGGCCGATCCCGTTGCGCCCGCCGAGGCGGTTGAGGACGCGCATGACTCCGTAGGGGCCCAAGAGGGTATAGTCGTCGGAGCGACCCTCTTCCGTCACGTCGCCGAGTTCGCTGAGAATGGCATCGAGCCCGTCGACGCGGAGCCCGATGCAATTTCCTTTTTCAAAAAGCAATTGCACGTACTCGGCTTTGTCGGGTGCCTCCTCGGGCGACACGCTGAGCACGTACATGTCGCGGTCGGCTTCGCCTGAGGCGTCATACCACGGATCCTCGAGGACACCGCTCTCGAAGCTGATGTGGAGGAGGTTGCGGTCCATGCTGTATGACTTTTTGATCGAAGCCTGCACGGGGATCTTGTGCTCGGCGGCGTAGGCGATCATCTCGGCGCGGCCGGGGAACTGCTCGCGGAAACGCTTTTGACGCCACGGGGCGATGATCTCGATGCCCGGGGCGAGAGAAGCGGCGGAGAGCTCGAAGCGGACCTGGTCGTTGCCTTTTCCGGTGGCCCCGTGGGCGATGGCGTCGGCCCCGTTTTCGATCGCGGCGCGGACCATGCCCTCGGAGATGCAGGGGCGGGCGATGGAGGTGCCGAGGAGATACTGGCCCTCGTAGATCGCTCCGGCCTGGATCATGGGGTAGATGTAGTCCTTCGCGAAGGTGTCCTTGAGATCGCCGATGATGCACTTCGAAGCGCCGGTGCGGAGCGCTTTTTCCTCGAGGCCGTCGAGGTCCTCCTGCTGGCCGACGTCGGCGCAGTAGGCGATCACTTCGGCCTGATAGGTGTCTTTCAGCCAGGTGAGAAGGACGGAGGTGTCGAGACCTCCGGAGTAGGCTACGAGGATTTTCTGGATGTTGTCGCTCATGAAAAGGGAAAAAGGCAAGAGGTGGCCGAGGTCACAGGACCGGCGGGCATTCTACCCGCGGGACGTCGCCTTGCAACGGGATTCCGCGCGACGGGCACGGAAGCCGAGGCGGGGGGGGCGGCGGCTTCCGGCATCGGTTTCGATCCTTCGGCGCGGCATGAGTTGCGTTCGTCGCGGAAGCCATTGCCTTTGTCGCCAGAAATCGAAATTTCCGGGTTACAATGCACTGTTTTGGCGCAGAAAAGGCCCTGATTTGGTCAGCGACCCGGATGCGGAGGATTGTCAGATTTCCCCGATGCCGAGAGGAAAGCGACGAGGTCGCGCAGTTCGCGGTCGGTCAGGGTGAGGGCGAGTCCGGCGGGCATCAGGGAAGTGTCGAGTTCGGCGATGGAGGCCAGTTCCTCCAGTTCGAAGGTCACGGAATGCCCGTTGACATCGCGAACGCGCTCGCGGGTGTAGGATTGCATCCGGATGCCGACGATGGTGCGCCCGTCCTTCAGGGTGACGGCCCGGGGCAGGTACTCCGGCGCGATCTGGCGGCTCGGTTGCAGGATGCTTTCAAGCAACCAGTCGAGATCCCCGCCGACGCCGACGGCACCGAGGTCGGGACCGACGCTCCGACCGCGCCCCTCGTGGCGGTGGCAATTGGCACAGAGGGCGAGGGAGGCGTGGTGAAAGACTCTCGCGCCCGCCGCGAGATCGGCTTCGCCGGGCACATCCTCAAGGAGCTTTTTCCAGGCGGTCGTGTCGGTGGCGGGAGGACGGTTCTGAAAGAGGACCTCGGGGGTGAGGAGGGCGGCAAAAAGATCGTCCGATTCGGGAAAACGTTTCCGCAGGTTTTTCACCGTCTCTTTGTTTGCCTCCGTCAGGGTCCGGTTGCGCAGGGCGCGAAGGGCTTCCTCACGAAGGGGACGGTGTTTTTCCGCCGCCAGCGTCAGCAAAAGGGGGATCTGTTGGTCCGCGACGGCGGCGAGACCGGCGGTGGCGTGGACACGCAAATCCGGATCGAGCGAAGTGTCCGCCGCCACTTCGACAAGCAGCCCCGCTCCCGCCCGCGGATTGTCCGAGAGTGCCAGGACCACTTCGCGGGAAATGTCCTGGTTGTCCTCGGCGAGGAGTTCTTTCAGCAATTCGGAGGTGAGTTCTTTGGGGAAACTGACGCGCGCCACCGGTCCGGTTTCGTGGGGACGCCAGTCCTGGGCCGGGAGCAGTCTCAGGGCGAAGGCACGCAGGGAGGGCGAGCTGTTTTTGTCGCGGAGACGGGCGAGGAGGAGTTCGGTGTTGCGAACACCGTGCTCGGGGGTGCCCGACAGGGTGTTGTGGGCGGCCACGGCGGCCTCAAAAGCCACGAAGTCGAGATCGCTCCTGCCGAGGTATTCCTTGACGGCGGGCAGGGCCTCCCGCGTTTCCCGATGGGAGAGCCAGCGCAGCCCCTCGAAGTTCACCGCCGGGTCGGAATCGCGCAGCAGGGTTTCCACCCAGGGCGCGGGATCGGCGTTCGAGGCCGCGAGGGCAAGCACGGCGGTGAGACGACGCTGCGGAAGCCAGGCGGAAAATGTTTCCGGCGTCCAATCCGCCGAAGCGTCCCGTGCGAGCCGCACGAGGGCGGCTCTCGCGACAAAGGGGTCCTCGTGTCCGGCCAGTTCGAAGAGTTTTTCCTCGCCGGGATTTTCCGCCGCCGTGCGGAGTTCTTGCGCGAGTTTCGCCTCCGGCGTTTTTTCCTCTCCTTCCAAGGGGCCAACCCAATCGGCTTTTGCGAGATCGATCTCCAGTTTCCAGAGACGCCCGAAACCATGCACCGGATACCTGCCATCAACCCAATCGGTCATGTACCAGGTGAGTTTGTCCGGGTCTTTTCCCGAGCGATCCCGCGCGAGGCAGGTGGGGCGGAAAAAGAAGGAACCCTGCACGATGGGGATGCGCTCCCCGGCGGTGAAACTGGCCCCCTCGGAGACCAGCGGGAAAAAATCGACCCGGTGATCGCCCCAGGACGGAATCAGCATTCCCCGCCCCAGAGGCAGGACCGCGCAGGGGGCCTCGCCCGAGGGGGTCACCATGGGCAGGGAAGCGCGCAGCTCGCCGTTCCACCCGACAAAGGGATGGTGCGACGAGCCGCCGTAGTGACGGCGATACCCGTAGTCGCCGCCTTCGACGATGTGGAGCAGACGGCAGGGGGGACGCTCGCCGGGATCGTTGTCCACCGCGAAGATTTCCCCGTCCTCGCGCACGCAGATGCCGAAGGGATTCCAAACGCCGCGCGCGATCCAGCGCAGCCGGGAACCGTCGGGGGCGCAGCGGAACACGCCGCCCTCGGCGCGCCCGGAGTGGGAACCGCCGTCGGAACCCCGCATCGTCCAGGGTTTTGCAAAATTTTCCCCCAATCCGAAAATCAAATCGCCGTCGGGATGCCAGGCCAGTCCGGACATGCCGTTGTGGGGATAGCTTTCTTCGGATTCCAACGCCACCAGGGTTTCCTCCTGATCGGCCTTGCCGTCGCCGTCGCTATCCCGGATGCGGAGAACGCGGCCGCGCTCCGCGAGGTAGACCCAGCCATCCGCCCCCAATTCCAGGTCCATGGTCTGGAAGGTGTTGTTGTAAAACACCGTGCGCGTGCCGTCGGGTGCGAAGCGCAGCACCTCGTCCTGAGTCGGTCCCTCGTAGCCTTTG
Organism: uncultured Akkermansia sp.; assembly: GCA_964383345.1. Classification (GTDB taxonomy): domain Bacteria; phylum Verrucomicrobiota; class Verrucomicrobiia; order Verrucomicrobiales; family DEV007; genus Arctic95D-9. The sequence goes on from CAYLJC010000047.1 coordinate 8,000, forward strand.
GGAGTTTCGTGCGTGTGCGAGGCGATCAGCCAGACCCCACCCTGCCCGTCCACGTCGATCCCCGTGGGAGTGACCACGGCGGGATGCTCGGCGATCATGGTGATGCTCACTCCGTCCCGCAGCGCTTTGGCCTCGGGTGAGGGAGGCTTCGGAGCCTCCGTTCCCCCGGCGACCCGGACGAGGCACGGAGAAAGCACGAGGAGAAAAACAGTGATCCTACAGACAATAGCTGCGGAGACGGTGGACGGGACAGGGAAGTGCATGGAGAAAAACAAGAAAAACTCCCGAACACTTGCACCCGCCGGGAGGCGGATCGCAATGGCATGTAGCCGTATTTTCCCGATTCACGTCGGACCCGCAACCGACCACGCACTCACTGCGCGCTTCTCAGCAGCGCCTCGGGACGGGTCGCCACGACGGGCTGCAGCGGAGCGTAGAGGCGCACCGTCACCGCCCAGACGGCGTTGGATATGTCCAGGGACCAGATTTCGGGATCGGCGGTTTCGGCGCGTTCGGCGGAGAACAACTCAAGGGATTGGATGTCCGTTTCGCGCCGCACCTCTTCTCCGGCGGGATTGAGGAGCGCGACATCCGCCGAGGAATCGCTGGAAACACCGACGGTGAATTTTTTCACGCCGGCGGGCACTTCGAAATAGAGTCGGCCCTTTCGCGAGAGAAATTCCAGGCCGTCCTCGACGAGGTATCCGTTGCCGGGACGCGACGAGGTGATCCCGATGCGGTGCGAAAAGTCCTGCGTCCGCACGAGCCGGTGGAGCCCGCTTTGCCGGGCGGTGAAGGAGAGGGAAACCGTTTTTTGGTCGGAGGGCAGGACGTGGGTCTCGAGTTTTTTTCCGTCGGGACCGTGCCATTCCACCAGCGCATCCCTGTCGTAGATTGTCCCGCTGGTGAGCTGCAGCGTCATCTCTTCGCCCGCTTTGGCGTATTGCAGAAAGGTAAATCTATTCCGGGTCTGCATCACGGCGTCGTCAGATTCCGGGGCCGTCGTCACGGGCGGCTGCAGCTTTTCCCATCGCGGCTCCGCCGGTTCCAGGGCATTGATTTTCCCCAACCGCGCCTGCTCCTGCCGGACAAATCCGGCGAGGTCGAAGGGAGTGGTGCTGTCGTCCCGTTGCCACAACAGGGTGCCGCCAATGTGCTCGGAAAGTTCGGCCCGCGCCTGAAAGCGGAAGTCGATGGGAGACTCTGCGCCGGTCGTTTTGACGACGGTATTGTCGAAGGCGATACCGCCCACGGCATGATCGCTCATCTCCGCGTCCAGCGTGAGGGTGAGGCGCAGCCTCTTCCAGGCGGGAACCGTTTCCCCGGGTGGCGAGGTGAAATCGAAAGTGCAATTTTGGAAAGCATGGCGAGCGCTGCCGACCACCGGATTGCGCAGGTCGATGCGGTTGCGGTCGAAAGTGCATTCCTTGAGGACCACCTCGCCGGCGACAAAACTCTCGGGGGAACGTGTCACCGTGGAGGCCATCCCGACGGAATTTCCGGAAATCACACAGCGGTTCGCGGTGATGGAGAGGGGCGGGGAATCGCCGTTCAGGTTCACCGTGTAAATCGCCAGACCGGCCCCCGTGTTGCCGGTGAGCACACAATCCTCGAGCAGACAATTCACCAGCCGTTGCCCGGGGTGATTGGGTTCAAAATCAATCCCCGCCTGCGGGTTGGTGCCGTCCGTATTGGTGAGTTCACAGCGGCGGATCGTGAGATCCTCCGCGCTGATCACCGAGATTCCCTGCCGGTAATTGGCGTCGAAACGCATCTCTTCCACGAGAATGTTTTTATTGTAGCCCTTCGCGCTCGCGCCCAGATAGAGCCCGTCACCGCCGGTTTCGGTGACGGTGAACCCGCGGATCACCACATCGCGGCAATCCCACAGCCCGATGCCGTGCCGCCACTCGGCTTTTTTGTAGAATTCGGGATTGTCATAGTCCGCCCGACGCATCCGCAGGGTGGCCTCGCCTTCCCCGACGAGTTTCACCCCGGTCAGTTCCCGCCCGCTGAAAAGACAATCGCCGGTTCCCTGAAACGCGCCTTCTTTCGCCTGCACAACCACCCCGTCGGAGAAAATGATCTTCTGATGGGACACGAGGACCAGCGGTCGGCTGATCACCCAATCGCCGCCGGTATTGTCCACCACGAGGGTGGGCACCTTCGAATCGATCGCCGCCTGGAGACAATCGGTGGCGTCTTCCGAATCAAAACCCCACCAACTCGCCCGAGCGGTTTTCAGGGTCCCGGCTTCGACCTCGGCGATTTTTTTCGAGAATTCCGCGGACTCCGCCGCCGACTCCGCAGATGGCGCGGCCGCGAGTCGAAGAACACCGCCATCCGCCACGAGGAGACAGGCAAGAACAAAGGGAACCTCGAAAAGGAGAAATGCTTTCATGACTTTCAGCTTGGTGTTCGGATCGGGGAGCCCTTGGAAAGCCCCCCGCCGGGGAACGACTTTTCACAAGAATCGCGCTATTGCAATGAATTCCCTCTTTCCCTACGGTCGCTCCCCATGGCCCGCTTTTCCCTGATTGACTACGCCTTTTTCGGAGTCTACCTCGCTCTCTCCGTCGGGATCGGGCTGTGGTCGGCGCGGAAAAAAGCCGCCAATCTGGGCGATTATTTCCTCGCGGGACGAGGGATGAACAGCGTGCTCGTGGCCATGTCGATCCTCGCGGCGCTCTTCTCCGGGATCAGTTATCTCGCCGCCCCCGCCGATGTCTACAAGAACGGCTTCGGCTTCGGTTACGTCGTCCTCGCCTTTTTCATCGCGACCCCGTTCACGACGCTGTGGATGCTCCCGAAGTTCCACCGGTCGCGTTTTTTCACCGCCAACCAGTTACTCGAAGAGCGTTTTGCCCTGCCCGCCCGCCTCCACGCCTCGGGCCTTTTTATTTTACGGGTCTCCCTCAGGCTCGCCGCCGCGACCAACGCCCCCC
>CAYLJC010000048.1:0-10942 GCA_964383345.1 uncultured Akkermansia sp.
GCGCTGTGAATTACCCAACCCCGAGGGCCGTCTCGTGCCGGGATTTTTCACGCGGGTGCGTTTGCCCATGACCGCCGAATACGAGGCCCTCCTCATCGAGGACGAAAGTATCCTCACCGATCAGGTCAACAAGTATGTCCTCGGTGTCACGCCGGAGAACACCACCGTCTACAAGCCCGTCGTGATCGGCCCCATCCTCGACGGCAAGCGGCTCATCCGCAGCGGGCTCGTCGCCGGGGAGAAGGTGGTCATCAACGGCATGGCCCGCTTGCACCAGCCGGGCATGAAGGTCGAGCCGGTGGAGGCTCCGGCCCCCGATGCGAAAAACGCGGAGAGCGCCCCGACAGAGGAGAACGGCGGGAACGCGGCGCAACCCTGACAAATTTATATGAATTTCGCGAAGTTTTTTATCGACCGCCCCATCTTTGCGGCGGTCCTTTCCATCCTCCTGACCCTGCTCGGGGCGATCGCCCTGCCGACGCTCTCGATCGAGCAGTATCCCCAGGTGGTGCCGCCCACCGTGCTGGTCACGGCGCGTTATCCGGGGGCCAACCCCGAGGTGCTCGCCCAGACCGTGGTGCGCCCCATCGAGCAGGAGATCAACGGGGTGGAGAACATGCTCTATCTCTCCTCCAACAGCACCTCCGACGGCACCTGCACCATCACCGTGACCTTCAAGCTGGGGACCGACCTCGACGTCGCCCAGGTCCAGGTGCAGAACCGCGTCGCCATCGCCGAGGCACGTCTCCCCGAGGACGTGCGTCGCCAGGGCGTCACCACGGTGAAGCAGTCGCCGAACTTCACGCTCATCGTCAACCTCGTCTCACCCGACAAGACCCTCGACGATCTTTTTGTCAGCAACTACGCTTTGCTCAACATCAAGGACGATCTCGCGCGTTTGCCCGGCGTCGGCATGGTGATGAACTTCGGCGGCAAGGAATACTCCATGCGCGTCTGGCTCGACCCTGACAAAATCGCCTCGCGCAACCTCACCATCGCCGATGTCACCAACGCCATCCGTGAGCAGAACGTGCAGGCCGCCGTCGGTACGCTGGGTGCGGAACCGGCCCCGCCCGGCACCGCCCATCAGTACACCGTGACCACCCAGGGACGGCTCGTCGAGGCCTCCGAGTTCGAGAACATCGTCATCAAACGCGGGGAACAGGGGCAGATCACCCAGCTCAAGGATGTCGCCCGCGTTGAACTCGCCGGACGCGAATATTCGTCGGAATCCTACATCGACCGCATGCCCACGACCGCTCTCGGGGTGTTCCAGTTGCCCGGCTCCAACGCCCTCGAAACCCGCGAAGCGATCATCGAGAAAATGGAGGAGCTGAAGCAAAACTTCCCCCCCGGCCTCGAATACAAAATCGTCTACGACACCACCGTCTTCACCAGCAAATCCATCGACGCGGTGGTGCACACCTTCATCGAGGCGCTTCTCCTCGTGGTTCTGGTGGTGGTCGTTTTCCTGCAAAACTGGCGGGCCTCGCTCATCCCGCTGCTGGCGGTGCCGGTCTCCATCATCGGCACCTTCCTCGTGATGAAACTTTTCGGTTTCTCGCTCAACAACCTGACGATGTTCGGGCTGGTTCTGGCCATCGGCATCGTGGTGGATGACGCCATCGTGGTGGTGGAAAACGTCGAGCGGAACATGGCGCTCGGCCTCAAACCGAGGGAGGCGACCAAACGCGCCATGGAGGAGGTCAGCGGACCGGTCATCGCCGTTGCGGTGGTGCTCACCGCCGTCTTTGTCCCGACGGCTTTCATGACCGGTCTGACCGGACAATTTTACCGGCAGTTCGCACTCACCATTGCGGTCTCGACCATCATCTCCGCCTTCAACTCCCTCACTCTCTCGCCCGCCCTCAGCGCGATTCTCCTGAAACCCCACGACGCCAAGCCCGACTGGTTCCAGCGGCTCATAAATTTCGTTTTCGGCTGGTTTTTCAAGAGTTTCAACTGGTTCTTCGGGAAGCTCTCGCGCGGCTACGCGGGCGCGGTGCGTCGGACCTTGCGCTTTGCCATCGTGGCCCTTTTCCTCTACGGCGGGCTGCTCTACCTGACCGGCGGGATTTTCAAAAAAGTGCCGACGGGTTTTGTCCCCGGCAGTGACAAGGGTTACCTCATCGCCTTTGCCCAGTTGCCCGATGCCGCGTCGCTGCAGCGCACTCGCGAAGTCACAGCCCGCATGGCGGATATCGCGCTGGAGACCCCCGGCGTCGGTCATGCCGTGGAAATCGCCGGCTTCAACCTCATGGCCGGCGGAGCGGCGATGCCCAACGCCGGGACCCTCTTCCTCATCCTGGATGACTTCGAGGAGCGGGCCGAGGATCCCAATCTCTCGATGGACGCCATTCTCGGGCGGCTCAATGCCGCCTATGCGGGGGTGCAGGAGGCCTACGTGCTCTGTTTCCCGCCTCCCGCGGTGGATGGCCTCGGCAACGCCGGCGGTTTTAAAATGCAGATCAAGGACATCGAAGCCCAGGGCAAAGACGCCCTCGCCGGGGCCGCCTTCGCGATGATGATGGCCGCCAACCAGACCGAGGGCCTCACCGGGGTTTTCACCTCGATCCGACCGCAATCCCCGCAGATCGTGGTGGATGTCGACCGGGTCAAAGCCAAGAGCATGGGAGTGCGTCTCGCCGACATTTTCGAAACCTTGCAAACCGCCCTCGGGTCGGCCTACGTGAACGACTTCAACCGCTTCGGGCGGGTCTATCAGGTCTATGCCCAGGCCGAAGCGAAGTTCCGGGTCGCCCCCTCCGACATCACCCGGCTCAAGGTCCGCAACAGCGAGGGGGGCATGGTCTCCCTCGGTGCCCTCGTCCAGGTTCACGAGACCACCGGACTCGACCTCGCCAGCACCTACAACCTCGCCGCCAGCGCCGACCTCATGGGCAGCAGCCTGCCGGGCATCTCCTCGGGCCAGGCCATTGCCAAAATGGAGCAACTCGCCGAGGAGGTTCTCCCGCCCGGATTTTCCTTCGAATGGACCGAGCTGACCCTGCAGGAAATCCTCGCGGGCAACAGCGCGATCTACATCTTCCCGCTCTGCGTGCTTTTTGTGTTCCTCGCCCTCGCCGCCCAGTACGAGAGCTGGTCGCTGCCCCTCGCCATCATTCTGATCGTGCCGCTGGTGATCCTTTCCGCTCTCGTCGGGGTGATGACCCGGGGCATGGACAACAACATCTTCACCCAGATCGGGCTGGTCGTGCTGGTGGGTCTCGCCTCGAAAAACGCCATCCTCATTGTCGAGTTCGCCAAACAGCTCGAAGACCAGGGCCACAGCCTCGTCGATGCCGCCGTCGAGGCCTGCCGTCTCCGTCTGCGCCCCATTCTGATGACCAGTTTCGCCTTCATTCTCGGGGTGATGCCGCTGGCCTTCGCCTCCGGTGCCGGATCGGAAATGCGCCGTGCCCTCGGAACGGCGGTGTTCTCCGGGATGATAGGGGTGACCTTCTTCGGCCTTTTCCTCACTCCCGTGTTTTATTTTGTGGTGAGGAAATTGACGGGGAGGAGAAAAAAAGCGGACGGGGAGAATCACGCGGTGATCGAAACGTCAGCGGAACCCGCCCCCTGAACCCTGTTTGGTCTGCGACCGAACCCTATTCCTTTGCCTGATGCCCATGCTACCGACCGTTCCATCGCCCCATTCCCCGGCCATGAGATTCCTTCTCCCCATTCTCCTCCTCGCAACCAGCGTCGTTCAGGCCCAGATCGGACCGGATTACGAACGGCCCGCCTCGCCCTTGCCGGAACGCTTCAAAAACGTCACCTGGCGCGCCGCCGCTCCCGCCGCCCACCTGCCCAAGGGGGAATGGTGGAAAGTTTTCCGAGATCCCGTTCTCAACCGCCTCCAGGAGCGGGCCACCGCCCACAACCAGGAACTCAAGGGGGCCATCGCCCGCTTCGACCAGGCGAGGCTCACCGCCCGCATGACACGATCGGACCTCTTTCCCGTCCTCGGCGCCCCGCTTTCCGCCGAGCGCCAGCGCACCTCCGCGAACATGCCCTCCGCGTTTCCGCTCAACGGTGCGCAATACGAAGGTCCCGCCTACAACGCCCTCGCCGATTTCTCGTGGGAGATCGACCTCTGGGGCAAACTGCGTCGCGGGATCGAGGGCGACGAAGCCGAGGCCCTCGCCGCCGCCGATGCCGTTCACAACGTCCTCCTCGGGATCCAGGCCGAAGTGGCCTCCACCTACTTCCAAATCCGGGCCCTCGACGCCGAGATCGCCATCGTCCGCGAGGCCGTCGGCTGGCGTGGCGAAGCGCTCGAGATCGCCAGTGCCCGCGTCCGTGCCGGTGCCGCCAACGATCTCGAAGAGGCCCAGAGCCAGACCGAAGTGGCCACCGCCGAGGCCGAGATTTCGGTCCTCGGTGCCCAGCGCGATCAACTGGAGAACGTCCTCGCCATTCTCCTTGGCAAAACGGCTTCGTCCTTTTCCCTGAAAGTCACCCAAGGGGGAGCCGGTTCCCCGCCGAAAATCCCGGCCGGTTTTCCCAGCGACCTTCTCGAGCGCCGCCCCGATGTCGCCGGGGCCGAACGCCGCCTCGCCGCCGCCACCGCCCGCATCGGCATCGCCGAGGCCGAGTTTTTCCCCAGCGTTTCCCTCCTCGGCAACATCGGTTACCAGAGCGGTGACATCGACATCCTCTTCGATCCCGCTTCGCTCCTCTGGACCTACGGCCCCCGCGTCCGGGTGCCCCTGTTCTCGGGAAACAAAAATCGCTTCAATCTCTCCCGCAGCCACGCCATTCACGACGAGGCCCTCGCCACCTATCGCGAGGCCTTTCTCGGGGCCGTCGGTGATGTCGAGACGAGCCTCTCCCACCTGCGCCATTACGCCAAAGAAGCGGAGGCCCTGCACCGTGCCGGAACCAGTTCCGCGAAAGCCGCGCGGCTCGCCCGGACCCAGTACGAGGCCGGCACCATCCCCTATCTCGACGTCATCACCGCCAACCGCACCGCCCTCGAGACCGAGCGGGCCGTCGCCCGCGTCGCGGGACGCCGCATGACCGCCGCCGTCTCCCTGATCAAAGCCCTCGGCGGCGGATGGGACCAAACCCGCGCTTTACCGCTGCCCCGAACCACCCCCGATCCCGCCGCGCGCTCGAATCCGGAAAAGACCGAGGTCCCGCTCCTGAAACGCCTTTTCCAAAAGCGCGACCGTCAGGCTCCGGCGGTGGTGGCGCAACCGGTGGAATAGGGCTCCGGCCACATCACAAAAAAAGCGCTCCCGCCGGAGCGGGAACGCTTTGAAAAAGCTCTCCGTGAAAGGAGAGAGGTGAAAGGTGGAAATCAGCTCTTCTTGTCGGGCTTTTCGGTGTCTTTGCCGGCTTGGAGCCAGCCGGAGAGACCGGCGGAAAGGTGTTTGATGTTTTTGAAGCCGGCCTCTTCCGCAGCGGTGGCACCCGCTTTGTAGGCGGAGCAAGTCGGGCCGCCGCAGTAGGCGACGACGAGCTTGTCCTTGTCGTCACCGAGGAGGCTGGCGATCTTGTCCTTGTTGGCGCGGAAGTCGATCGCACCGGGGATGTGACCTTTTTCGTAGGTTTTGGTGCCGTTCACGTCGAGGACGATGACGTCTCCTTTTTTGATGGCGGCTTCGAGTTCGCTGATGCTGATGTCGGGGTATTCACCGGCAAAGGAGACGGAAGCGACCAGGGCGCAGGCGAGGGTGGCGAGTATTTTTTTCATGGGTTTTTTAACGTGTTTCTAATGGAACTCCGTATCACCGCGATGGCGCGGCACGGACTGGGGGGGACGATAACGATTTTGGAAAGGCAAGACAAGAGGAATCGGGGGCGCGATTGAGCACAAAACCGTACCTAATTTTCTGAATCCGCTTTCGTTTGGGAAACGTCCCGCCGGTGCGGTGACGAGGGGATTCCCGTCGGATACGCGTACTCGCCGCCGCATCCATCCCCGCTATACTGCGGAGATGAAATGGACTTACGCCGCTCTCCTTTCCACTGTCGCGGGCTTCGCCTCGATCACTTTCGCCGCCGACGGTCCCGATCTTCCCCTCGTGGATCTCTCGGGCGATCCCTCCCGGCATGTCATCCTCGCCGCCGGAACGGAAGAGGTCTATCAGGGACATCCCACGACTTTGTTGATGCCCGATCAGAAAACGATGTTCGCGGTCTGGTGCATCCATCACGGCGGAGCGGCCGGACCCATGGCAAAAAGCACCGACGGAGGTCTCACCTGGTCGCGGCTCGACGGGACCTTGCCGCCGGGTTACAGCACCCATCAGAATTGTCCCAGCATTTACCGGCTGGTCGATTCGGCGGGAAAAGCGCGCCTCTGGGTCTGGTCGGCCGCACTGGGGAAACGCGGCGGACCGGGGATGCCCTCGATCATGAGCGAGGACGATGGCGCGACCTGGCGAGAGATGCCTCCGCTCGGTTTTCCCTGTGTCATGACTTTCAGCAGCATCGTGAAGCTCCGCGACGGCCGTCATCTCGGTCTCTATCACAAAGGCCCCGAGGGAGCCGACCGCGTCCCGCTCAAGGTCTGGCAAACCATCACTGCGGACGGGGGCTTCACCTGGTCCGAGCCGCGGATGGTCGCTGCGGTGGAGGACAAAAACCCCTGCGAGCCGTTTGTTTTCCGCTCGCCCGACGGGAAGGAACTCTGCTGCCTGATGCGCGAGAACACCCACAAAGGGCGCAGTCTCATGATGTTCTCGTCGGATGAGGGAGCCACCTGGAGCACGCCGGTCGATACGCCCTGGGGACTCAGCGGAGACAGACACATCGGGGTTCGTCTCGCCGACGGACGCTGGCTTTTTGCCTTTCGCGACATGGCTCCGGAGAGTCCCTCTCGCGGACATTTTGTTGCCTGGGTAGGCTCTTACGAAGACATCAAAAAAGGCGACGGCGGCGACTACCGCATCAAGCTGCTCCACAGTTACGCGGAACCGCCCTGGGACTGCGGGTATCCCGGCGTGGACTTGCTGCCCGATGGCACGATCGTCGCGACGACGTATGTGAAGTATGCTCCGGGACCGGAGCAACACTCCGTCGTCTCGACTCGCTTCCAAATCGCCGAAACCGATGCGATGTGGAAACAATAAACCGATCGCGGAGCCAGAACCATGAGTGGAACCGCCCGTGCCGCCATGAAGCGATTCTTCCCTTTTGCCTTCCTCCTGTTGCTGTTCCCGGCCGCCTCCGCCCCGGCGCGGACGCTGCTCGCCTTTCCCGCCGACGGGGGGCTCGTCGACGTGCGGGCCTACGGGGCCACGCCCGACGACGATAGCGATGACACCGCGGCGATTCAGGCGGCGCTCGACGCGTTTCCCAACGGCAACCGCATCATCTACCTGCCGCCGGGGGTGTTTCTCGTCAGCGGAACGCTCCGCTGGGCGTCCGGCGCGACTGCTGCCGACGCGCAGAAGCGGACCATCCTGCAGGGCGCGGGCGAGGAGTTCACGATCCTGAAGCTGCCGGAGAGCACGGACGGTTTCGGCGACGGAAGCGAACCGAAGGCCCTCCTCTGGACCGGGGCCGCGCCAGCCCGGCGTTTCCGCAACGCGGTGCGCGATCTCACCATCGAGATTGGTTCGAAGAATCACGGAGCGATCGGTTTGCAGTTCCATGCGAGCGACCAGGGCTCGCTCCGCAATCTCACGATCCGCTCGCTGGACGGCTCCGGAAAAATCGGCCTCGATCTCGGGCACAGCGACGAAATCGGGCCTTTGTTAGGAAAAAATCTCACGGTGGAGGGTTTCGAGATCGGGATCCGAACGAAGTGGCCGGTCCATTCCAATACCTTTGAACACGTCACCCTGCGGAAGCAGCGTCGCATCGGCTGGTGGAACTATCACCAGATGATCTTCGTCCGCGACCTCGTCAGCGAGAACCGGGTCCCTTCGATTTTCAATGAAAAGGACTCGTGGGGGACTGTGACCCTGCTGGGGGCCCACCTGCACGCGACGAATCCCGATGCAAAGAACCCCGCGATATACAACCAGCGCCAGATCTACCTGCGCGATGTCGAAGTGCTCGGCTACCGTCGCGCGGTCGACAACGACGACAAGGGGCGGGACAAGGGCGATATCGAGGAGGCGGGACTCATCGCCGGGGACACCTCTCATCGCAACGTGGTGTCCCTCTTCCGCGAGATCGCGGACGGCACCCTCGCGACGGCGGGCGAAACCACTTTTCTCCCGGTGAAAGAGACTCCGCTGGTGGCCTGGGGCGATCCGGGGAAAGACTGGGTCAATCTCACCGACTTCGGGGCCGATCCCACCGGCGCGGGCGATGCCAGCATCGCCTTGCAGAAAGCGATCGACTCCGGCGCGACCACCATTTACCTGCCGGGCGGGGCGCGCTTTCGCTTTGCTTCCACCGTCGAAATTCGTGGCCCGGTCCGGCGCATCATCGGGCTCGAGGGACAGATCCTCGCGGGACAAACGTCCGACGGAAACGGGCCGCTCTGGAAGCTCGTCGATGGAAAACACCCCGGAAATCTCCCCGACGCACCCGTCGTCGTCATCGAGCGGATCGGCCGACCGTCCGACGTCCGCGAGGGCGGTACCGACGAGCTGGTCCTGCGGCACGAGAGCACCCGCACCCTCGTGATGAGTTCGACGACCGGATTCGCCGTCGCGGGATACGGGACGGGCGACATTTTTCTGGAAGACTTCTGCGGTCACCTTGATCGTGTCGCGCCCGGCCAGAGCGCCTGGTGCCGTCAACTCAACAGCCAGCGCGAGGGCACCAAGTGCCGCAATGTCGGGGGAAAGTTGTGGATTCTCGGAATGAAAACCGAAAACACCGGCACTCTCATCGAGACCACCGGCGGAGGTATCACGGAGGTGAACGGAGCGTTTGTTTCCTCCAACGCCGGATGGAAGGCAAACGAACCGGCCTTTCTCATCGTGGACAGTGTGGTGAATCTCTACGGAATCAACGAACGCAATACCAACCGCCACCCCGTCACACTCTGGGTGCGCGAAAAACAGGGCGCGGTGGTGAGGGAACTCACCGAACGTCCGTGGGTCTACCTGGGGCGATGACGGCGGAATGAAACGTTTCCTCTCCTCGCTACTCGCCTTCGCCCCGGCTCTCCTCCTCGCGGCGGAACCGCGTCGGGTCGATCTCGGACCGGAATCTCCCGTCCTCACCAACGAGGAGGTGCCCGCCCTCCGCGAGGTCATGCGTGAGCACCCCATCAGCGACGAAGATCTTTCCCTCCTCCCCGGGGGGGATCCTTACGAATGGACCAAAATCGGACCGACGGAGGAGTCTTTTCGCCTCCATGTCAGGGTCGGGGAGAGGAAATACGAGCACGCCACCCTCTCGCTGTGGAACTGGCACAACGAACTCGTGCGGCAGTGGCGTCTCCCCGCCGGAACGGAGGAAATCGTCGAGATCGCCGTCAGCGGTTTCGGCACCTACCTCATCACCCTCGACGGTTTCCGCGAGGGCGCTTACCGGGAACGGCTCATCCGCAATCTTTCGGTCACCGCCGACAACCACGCCGCCCGCGCCGCTTGGAAAACCGATGAATTTTTTGTCGGAATCTGCGCTTTCCCGGGCCGTTACCACTGGAAGCCGGGTGGCCAGGCGACCCTTCCGGCGGGATTGACGGAAGAAGAGGCGCGCGACCGCGAAGCCGATCTGATGGCCCGGCTCGGCCTGCAAGTCGTGCGCACCGACGAGTCCCTGGAGATGGGGCGCCGGGAAAACGAGGGCGGAGAGTCGGAATATGATTACGACTTTTCCCGCATGGATGCCGCCGTGGGGGCCTACACCTCGCGGGGATTTCAGATCGCCCTGCAGACGATGAGCGCGGCCGACTGGGCGGTGCTGCCCCGATACGATCACCACGGGAAAAATCGCTGGCGGTACCCGCACCGCGAGCACCCGCAGCGCGCCTACCTCGCCGCCCTGGTGGGACGATACCGCGAGCGGGCTCGTTTCGTGCAGGTCTCCAACGAACCCGACTCGCTCGATTTTTGGTCGGGTACAAAGGAGGAATTTGTGGATCAGTTCACGTTCTCGCTCGACGAGATCCGCCGCGTTGCCCCGGAACTGCCCGTCACGACCGGCGGATACGCCCTCGTCGATGAAAAAAAGTGCGCCTATTTCATCGATCGATTTCATGATCGGATCGATTTCCCCGCCTACCATTCCCACGGCAACCTGGCGGCCTACAAACGCAGCTTCGCAACGATGAAACGCCTCCAGTCCGAGGTCGGTGACCGCGCCACCGGATGGGTCAGCACCGAGACCGGCTACAGCGCCTGGCGACTCGAACAGGAGCGACGTCAGGCCCAGATCGACCCGCAGAAGGTGCTCTTCAGCTGGGCCAACGATCACGCCGGGGTGCTCCTCTTCTGCTCCCGCATGACCCGTCCGCCCGGACGCGACGGCGCTCCCGACTTCGGACTGCTCGACCACCAGTTTTGCCCGCGTTTTGCCTACGGTTCTCTCGCCGCCCTCCTCGGGACCTTGCAGGGGGCGACCTTCCGACACACCCTGATGGAGTCGGACGAGATCCATCTCTACGTGTTCGGGCGGGGCGATGATCTCATCGTGGCCGGCTTCACGCTTGCGGAAGACGGGAACGAGGCCGTCATCCGCAGCGATGCCGACGCGGTTGTTGCGATCGACGAGATGGGGAATGCCCACCCGCCCGCCGAAGGCAACACCCCGACACTTTTGCTCGACGGTTATCCCCGCTATTGGGTGCTGCGCGGAGCGACCGAAGTGCGCCTGCCATAGTCGGGGCCGGAGCGGAACGACGCACGCGTGTCTCGCCATAGATCCATGACGCGGAGCGATTTGTCCAAGGCGAGGCCATGCCCCGCACAGAAAACAGGGAACGATTTCTGTTTCATCGAAATCGAAATCGGGGGGCCGGAAAGGGACGGGCCGGAAAGGGACAGGCTAATTATTTTCCGGCGGGGCTTGAGGGCGGAGCTTG